>JBDGTC010000024.1:0-2333 GCA_042217215.1 Halobacteriaceae archaeon | reverse complement strand
CCCGGCGCCGGGGGCGACCCCACTGGCACCGACGGCACCGCCGGCGACGGTGGCACGGCGGTGCGGGACGCGGCCGACGGCGGTCCGACGCCGGTCCGGATGGGCCGGCGCCATCGCCGACGTCACCGACGAGCGGGAGCGCGAGCGCGCCCTCGAGCGCCAGAACGAGCACCTCGAGACCTTCGCCCGGGTGGTGAGCCACGACCTCCGGAACCCGCTGAACGTCGCCCTCGGGCGGGTCGAGCAGCTGTGGACCGAGCAGCCGAGCGACGAACTCGGCGACGTGCGCCGCTCGCTCGAGCGCATCGAGACCATCCTCGAGGACATGCGGGCGCTGACGACCAGCGGCCAGCTGGTGACCGACGTCGAGCCCTTCGACCTCGCGGAGCTCGCCAGGTACTGCTGGGCGAACGTCGAGGGCGGCGCCGCCCTCGAGGTGGACCTGGACGGCGCGGTGATCGTCGGGGACGAGAGCCGCACGGCACAGCTCCTCGAGAACCTGTTCCGCAACGCCGTCGAGCACGGGGGCGAGGACGTCACCGTGACGGTCGGCCGGCTCGACGGCGGGTTCTCCGTCGCGGACGACGGCGCCGGCATCCCCGCGCAGCGCCGCGAGGAGCTCCTAGCGCGGGACCTCTCGACCGGCGAGGGCCGGGGCTACGGCCTCCACATCGTGCGCTCGGTCGCGCGGGGGCACGGGTGGGACGTCTCGCTCACGGAGAGCGACGCGGGCGGCGCGCGCTTCGAGTTCCGGGACGTAACGTTCGAGTGAGGCGGGCGTTCGGGGGACGAGCGGCGGTCGAGGGCCGTGGGGCGTACGGGGGACGTTCGGACGTCGGTGGAGCCCGACGCCGAGCCGACGGACTATAAACGGACGGACCGTCTACACCCGCCCATGCAGACCCACGTCGTGCCGGTCGGCTTCGACTACGACCGGCTCATCGCGCCGCTCGTGCGCGAGCGCCTCTCCGTCGACCGCGTCGTCCTCCTCGAGGGCGCGGTGGGCAGCGAGGCCAACGTGGAGTACTCCCAGCGGCTCTCGGTGAAGCTCGAGCAGGACTTCCAGAACCTGCTGGGTGCGGACACCGAGCGCGTGGCGGTCGCGGACGTCTACGACTACGACGCCGCCTTCGAGCAGGCCTACGACCTCATCACCGCGGAGCTCGACCGGGGGAAGACGGGGGCCGACGGCGACGCCGCGGACGGGACGGCCGACGGCGAGAGCGAGGTCTGGGTCAACGTCTCCTCGATGCCCCGCACCGTCTCCTTCGCCTTCGCCACCGCGGCCCACTCGATGATGGTCGAGCGCTCGGAGGACCGCGACCGCATCCACACCTACTACACCGCGCCGGAGAAGTACCTCGAGACCGAACTGGCCGAGGAGCTGCGGGCCGGCATCGACCTCCTGGAGGACGTGGCGGCGGGCGCGGACGGAGCGGAGGACGTCGACCCGGACCGCGTCGCCGAGCGCCTCGAGACCGCCAGCGACCTCCTCGCGGAGTTCGACGAGCGGGGCACGACCATCGGCGCGAAGAAGATCGGCGACTCCCACATCGTGGAGCTGCCGGTCGCCGCGTTCTCGAACGTCAAGCCCTTCGAGGAGCTCATCCTGTTCACCCTCGGCGAGCACGGGGAGTTCGAGAGCATCAGCGAACTCGCCGAGACGCTGGCCGCGGACCTCGGCGAGGAGTACACCGACAGCTTCCGCTCGAAGGTCATCTACAACGTCGACCGGCTCGGCCCCGGCGGGAAGGGGTACATCGAGCGCGAGGCCCACGGGAAGTCCTACCGGACGCGGCTCTCCCGCATCGGTGAGCTGTGGGTGCGCGCGCACGCGGGCGAGGACGCCGACGTCGAGCTCGGTGCGGGCGACCGGTGACGGCGCTCACCGGCGCCGCTTCGGGGATGTGTCGGCCGCCGCGAGCTTCGCGACGCGTGTCGACAGCGCGAGGAACGTGCCGAGCACGGTGAGCACGACCGCCCCGGCGGCCGCGACGTCGTGGGCGCGGACCGAGTGGTCGATCACGCGGGCGCCCGCCCCGGTGTACCGGATGGGCTCGCCGGGCAACAGCGAGTGGTGGGGCCCGCCGACCACCGGGACGAAGTAGTCCACGACGTCGTTGAGCAGGTACCAGCCGACGCCCACCGCCACCGCGGGCACGCGGAAGTCGAAGTACCGGTGGACGAGGAAGGCCTCCGCCACCATCCCGAGGTGGCTGACGAACATGAACGCGTACAGCGCCGGCGCGGTGGCGCCGAAGCCGTCGCGGAAGACGAAGAGGACGTAGGGCGTCCAGAGGCCGAGCTTGAGACAGCCGAAAAACGCCAGCGCG
>JBDGTC010000040.1:0-2928 GCA_042217215.1 Halobacteriaceae archaeon | reverse complement strand
TGTTGGCCTTCTCGTCCTGCCAGTCCCAGGGCTCGACGAGGACGACGTCGCCCTCGTTGATCCAGGTGCGGTACTTCATCCGACCGGGGATGCGGCCCATCCGGTTCTCGCCGTCCTCGCAGCGCACTCGCACGTGGTTGCCACCGTTGTGCTCGGTGACGACCGCGAACAGCTCGTCGCTCGTGGGCATCCGGAGGTTCCGGCGCCCTGTCTCTTCGCTCACGGTTCGTGTACGCCGTCGTCGCGTATAAGTGGTCTGGGACGCCCGGTAGCGCGTCGCATGCGGTAGAACGAAAGCCCCGCCCGCGAACGTGCCCGACGATGCGACTGGCACGCGCGGAGACGCCAGACGGAGTCGTGTGGGGCGAGTACGACGACGGCACGGTCCACGCCGACGGCGCGAGCTACGCCGTCGGGACGGACGCCACCCTCCTCGCGCCGTGTGCCCGGACCGCGACGATGTACTGCGTCGGGCGGAACTACGCCGCGACGCTCGACCAGATGGACTATGAGTGCCCCGACGAGCCCGACTGGTTCATCAAGCCCGCGGTGAGCGCCCACCCGCCGGGCGAGCCCGTCGTCCACCCGCCCTGGACCGACGAGCTGACCTACGCGGGCGAGCTCGCGGCGGTCGTCGACGACACCTGCACGGACCTCGCGCCCGGGGAGGTCGACGACGCCGTCAGGGGCTGGACCATCATGAACGACCTCGACGCCCTCGACCAGTCCGGCCGCACCGCCCGGAAGGCCTTCGACGGCTCCGGCCCGCTCGGCCCGTGGCTCGAGACCGACCTCGACCCGTCCGACCTCGCGGTGGAGACGCGCGTGGGCGGCGAGCTGCGGCAGGACGCCTCCACCGAGCTGATGCTGTTCGGCCCCCGCGAGCTGGTCGCCCACCTCTCCGAGCGCTACACGTTCCGGCCGGGCGACGTCGTGGCCTTCGGCAGCCCGGCGAACCCCGGCCTCGTCGAGCCGGGCGAGGCGGTGGAGATCACCTACGAGGGGATCGGCACCCTCGAGAACACCGTCGTCGCGCCCGCGGACTGACGCGGGAGCGGGGTCGCGACGACACCTGCCGCCTCAGTCGGCCGGCGACGGGCGCCCGAGCTCCACGGCGACCGTGTGCTCGAAGAGCCACTCCGTGAACCCGTCGCCCCACGCCGGGGGATCGAGTGCGCGCTCGGTCGACGGCAGGTCGGGGAACCCGCCGACCTCGCTCTGGCTGTCGATGACGCCGCCGCTCCGGGTCCGCACCTCGTCGAAGGCGCGGCGGTCCTGTGGCGACCGGTCGGCCGGTCTGGCGCCCGCCGCCGCCAGGTTGTGCGCGTACACGTCGCTCGCCGGCATCGGGTCGACGGCCACGGACTCGGGCCAGACCGAGAGCACGCCCTTCCGCTCGACGCCGTCGCCGACCAGGGGAATGGTCGACGGCTCGACGATGGTGTCCGCCACGGCGGCGATGGGGACCGGCTCGCCGTCGCCGTGGACGATGGGCGTGTCGCGGTCGGTGTCGGGCCCGGCGATGAAGTGGTTGCCGACGATGCCCGACCGCGCGGCCCGGTCGGAGTCACGGCCCATCCCGATGGCCACACCGAAGTTGTAGACCAGGTTGTTCGCGACCGCGGAGGAGGTGCCGCCCTTCAGTCGCGGGTTGCGCTGCACGTTGTCGGTGTAGACGTTCCCGAACACCGCGACGTCCTGGGAGTCGTTGAGGACGAGGGTGCCCTTCGAGTGTGGTCCCTTCGGGTGGATGGAGTCCGATAGCCCCTCCGCGATGAGGTTGTTCGAGAACGTGATGGCCTCGTTCGAGGCGCCCCCGCCGGTCGACATGCACTCGTCGACGCCCCAGGTCGCCGAGCAGTGGTCGAAGATGACGTTGTGCGACTCGGTGCCCGCGCGCATCGCGTCGACCGGGCCGCCGGCCTCGTCGCCGGGTCGCACCCGGAGGTGCTGGACGACGACGTTCGGTTCGCGGACGGTGAGGTCGCCACGCGCCACCGTGATGCCCGGCGACGGCGCGGTCTGGCCCGCGACGAACAGCTCCGGGCTCTCCGTGCCGAGCCCGCTGTGGTCGCCGAGGTCGATGGTCCCGCCCACCTCGAAGATCACGACGCGGGGCCCCTCCGCTTCGAGCGCCGCGCGGAGCGATCCCTCGCCGGAGGCGGCGAGCGTCGTCACGCGGTGGATGGTCGGGTCGGCCTCCTCGAGCCACCCCACGTCGGCCCAACCGTCGAGCGGCGAGATCCGGGAGCCCGGTGCGGCGACCAGGCGTGGTTCACCGACGTCGACGGTCGTGGTGGGCGGGGTGGTCGAGGGCCTGGTCGTCGAGTACGTCGTGGACGTCGCTGCCGTCGTCCCGGACGGTGCGGTCGTCGTCGCGGGCGCGGCGGTCGTCGCGGTCGGCGACGGCTCGCTCGTCGGCGCGTTCTCGGACGGGCTCGTCGTGCCGTCCCCGTCGTCGCCCCCGCCACAGCCCGCCAGGCCGACGAGCCCCGCGCCTCCGGCGGTCGCGAGCAGGCGCCGCCGGGCCAGCCCGGGAGGCGTCGCTGCGTCGGTTCCCGCGCGACCGTCACACTCCCCGCCGCCCCCACCGTCCGGATCGTCCATGGGACGGGGACCCGTGGCATCGACGTAAGGGTTGCCCCGGCGGGCGGTGATCGGCGCGCGCCGCGGTCCCGCTCAGCCCTCGTCGTCGACCACGGATCGCGTGTGGTCGAGGAGCCACGCCGCGAACCCGTCGCCCCACGGCGGCGGGTCGAGCGCGCGCTCGGCGCGCCCGAGGTCGGCGGGGCCGCCCACGGCCGACTCGGTCGCGACGACGCCGTCCCGACCGGGCCGCACCTCCTCGATCACCCGGCGGTCGTGCGGGGTCCGGTCGGCCGGCCGTGCGCCGGCCGCGGCGAGGACCGCGCCCGGCAGGTCGGCGAC
>JBDGTC010000078.1:0-3036 GCA_042217215.1 Halobacteriaceae archaeon | reverse complement strand
CCGACGGGAGCGTCGAACTGGTGGTCACCTCGCCGCCGTACCCGATGGTCGAGATGTGGGACGACGCGTTCGCCGCCCTCGACCCCGCGGTCGGCGACGCGCTCGCGGCGGGCGACGGCGAGGCCGCCTTCGACCTGATGCACGCCGTGCTCGACGAGACGTGGGCCGAGGTCGAGCGCGCGCTCGTCGACGGCGGCGTCGCCTGCGTCGTCGTCGGTGACGCGACGCGCACGGTGGGCGACCGGTTCGCGCGCTACCCCAACCACGCTCGCGTCACCGACTGGTTCACCGACCACGGCTTCACCGCGCTGCCGGAGGTGCTCTGGCGCAAGCCCACCAACAGCGCGGCGAAGTTCATGGGCTCCGGGATGCTCCCCCCGAACGCCTACGTCACCCTCGAGCACGAGCACGTGCTCGTCTTCCGGAAGGGAACGGACGGGCGGCGCTTCGAGCCGGGTGCCGAGGACCGCTACGAGGCGGCCTACTTCTGGGAGGAGCGCAACCGCTGGTTCTCGGACCTGTGGGAGGTGACCGGCGAGCGCCAGGCCCTCGACGGGCCCGCCCGCGAGCGCTCCGCCGCCTTCCCCTTCGAGATCCCCTACCGCCTCGTGAACATGTACTCGGTCTACGGCGACACCGTCCTCGACCCCTTCCTCGGTACGGGGACGACGTCGGTCGCGGCGATGGTGGCCGGCCGCGACTCGGTCGGCTACGAGCGCGAGCCGTCGCTCGCGGCGGCCCTCGAGGACGCGGTCGACTCGGTTCCGGCGCTCTCCCGCGATGTGGTCGAGGGCCGCCTCGCCGACCACCGGGACTTCGTCGCCGAGCGTGCGGCCGCGGGGGACGCGCCCGGGTACGAGGCGACTCACTACGACGTCCGGGTGACGACCACACAGGAGCAGGACCTCCGCCTGTACGCCGTCGAGAGCGTCGAGGAGACGGGCGACGGGACGTACACGGCCGTCCACGAGCCGGTCGAGTCGGTGCCGGCGTCCGGGGACGCGCCCCCCGCGGGCGGCCACCGATAGGGTGTCCCGGCGAGACGCGGCCCCGTGGAACAGCCCACCGGGGACGCGGCGCCCTCGCTCGCGGCCGCCGCCGCGGCGACACGGCGAGACCGCTGGCCCCACGCCGTCGGGCTCGCAGCCGCGGCTGGCGGAGTGGCCTCGCTGCTCGTGTCGCTCACCGTCGTCCAGTTGGGCGGCGGGGCGGTCGCGGTCGGCCTCGGCGCCGCCGTCGCGGCGGCGGTCGGCGCTCCCGGCGCACTCCTCGCGGGTCGCCTCGCCGACCGGTCGGCCCGTCGCCGCCACGTGGTCGTCGGCTCGCTCGCGCTCTGTACCGCCACACTGGTGGCGCTCGCCATCGCCGGCAGCGTGCGTACCGTCCTCCTCGCGACCGCCCTGTTCTGGCTCGCGCTCGGCGGCACCAGCCGTCACCTCCGCGACGTCACTCTCGGATACGCACCGAACCGCCTGTACTGGGCGACGCGCTCGCTCTCCCGCGCGCGGCTCCGCCGCGTGGTCGGGGCCGCCCCGCCGGGCCCCCGCGTACTTCGTCGCCGCAGGACTACTCTTCGCGGGCTTCGCGGCGTTCTGGGCCCCGCTCCCGCTGTACCTCTCGCGGGTCGGGCTGGGCGGCGGCGTCGCCTTCGGCCTCTACCTCGTCAACAACCTCGCGTCGGCGGCCGCGTTCGGGCGGGCCGGGCTGGACGCCGGCCGGCGCGACCTGCGCGCGCTCCTCGGCGGCGCGCTGGGGCTCCGGGGACTCGCGTTCGTGGCCCTCGCGGCCGTCGCGGTGTGGGGGACGCGTCCGGGCACCGGAACGGCGGCCGCGCCCGTCACCGCCGGGACCGCCGCGCTCCTCGCCGTCGTCGGCCTCACCTGGGCGTACGTGGCGGTCGCGGGGACGACCGTGGTCTCGCGGCTCGCGCCCGCGGCCGACCGTGGCGAGGTGCTGGGCGCCTACGCCGCGCTCGCGGCCCTGGGCGGTGGCGCGGGCAGCCTCCTCGGTGGCTGGCTGGCGACCCGCGGGTTCTCCACCGCGTTCGCCGGGGCCGCCCTGCTCGTGTTCGCCGGTGCGGGGGTCCTCCTCCTGGCACGGTGGCGGGTCTGAGCCGGAACGGTGGGCGCGCCGTCGCGCCCCGTCGTCACCGGTCCCGCCCGGCACAACAGTTAACCGTCGGTTGGCCGAGGCGTGGGCATGGTCCTCCAGACCTCCGTCGCGCTGCTCGGGTCAGCACTGGAGGAGTTCTACGGGGGCATCGCCGCCGCCGCGCCGCGGCTGGTCTCCGCGGTCGTCTTCCTCGCGCTGGCCGCGGTCAGCATCTGGGCCATCGTGTGGCTCACCCGGGTCGTGCTCTCGCGTCTGCTCCCGGCCGAGGAGCACCTCGTGGTCGACCTCGCCGCCGTGGTCGTCGGGCTCTTCCTCTGCTTCGGTGCGGCGCTCGCGCTCCTGAAGATCCTCGGGATGGGCGAGATCGCCGCGAGCCTCGGGACCGCCGCCGGGTTCGTCGCGCTCGGCGTCTCGTATGCCCTCTCGAACATGATCAGCGACACCGTGGCGGGCGTCTACCTGCTCCGGGACCCCGACTTCGAGGCCGGCGACGCGGTCGAAGTCGGCAAGGAAACGGGCGTCGTCACCGACATCGGTCTCCGGAAGTCGCGGCTCCGGACCGCCGACGGTGAGGTCGTCGTCCTCGCCAACGGGGACGTGGACGAGGGCTGGACGAAGCTGCCGCCGGAGGCGGTCGCGACCGACGAGGGAGCCGGCGGCGAGTCTGCCGGGGCCGAGTAGCGGTCTCTCAGCCCGCCCCCGGTGGCGTGCCGCGCGTGACGTACTCGTAGAGGTCGTCCGCGTCGGCGTCGACGCCCTGGCGGCCGAAGTACGCCGCCACGTTCTCGCAGTCCCGCTGCAGGTACTCGTCGGCGTTCGGGTGGTGGACGGTGATGGCCTGGCCGACGTCGATGACCACGAGCTCCCCCTCGTGGACGACGACGTTGTACTCCGAGAGGTCGCCGTGGACGAGGCCGGCGTCGT
>JBDGTC010000010.1:0-3183 GCA_042217215.1 Halobacteriaceae archaeon | reverse complement strand
CCGCAACCCCGGCGCATGCCACGACACTCCGTCCGCGAGTACGGCGCCGCGGGCGACGGCGAGACCCTGGACACCGCCGCCATCCAGGACGCGGTCGATGCGGCGGCGGCCGAGGGCGGCGGCACCGTCGTCCTCCCCGCCGGCACGTACCGCTCGAAGCCCGTCTTCCTCGCGTCTGACGTCGAGTTCCACCTCGAGGCGGGCGCGACGCTGCTCGGCGACGACGCGATCACCGAGTACCCGGTCGTCGACGGCCGGTGGAACGGCATCGAGGGGCCCGTCTACGCCTCCCTGCTCACCGCCCACGACAGGGAGAACGTCGCGATTACGGGACGGGGAACCATCGACGCCAGCGGCCGGCCGTGGTGGGACGCGGTGGCCGCGGACCACGAGCTGTTCGGCGAGCTGGGCTTCGGCCGCGAGGACTGCTTCCCCGCACCGCCGGAGGCCAACCTGACCTACCCCCGGCCCAACGCCGTCCACCTCCAGGGCTGTACGGACGTGCTCCTCCGGGACGTGACCGTGCGGAACTCGCCGTTCTGGGCCATCCACCCCGTCTACTGCGAGAACGTCACCGTCGACGGCGTCACGGTGCGCAACCCCGCCGACTCGCCGAACACGGACGGCATCAACCCCGACTCCTGCACCAACGTCCACGTCTCGAACTGCCACGTCGACGTCGGCGACGACTGCGTCACCATCAAGTCCGGCTACGACGCGGACGGCCGGCGGGTGGGCGAGCCCTGCGAGAACGTCACCGTCACCAACTGCACGATGTACCACGGCCACGGCGGCGTGGTCGTCGGCTCGGAGATGAGCGGCGACGTGCGGAACGTCACCATCTCGAACTGCGTCTTCGACGGCACGGACAACGGCCTGCGGCTCAAGACCGAGCGCGGGCGCGGCGGCGTCATCGAGAACGTCCGCGCCACGAACCTCGTGATGCGGGACATCCCGAACATCGCGCTCCTCACGAACATGTTCTACCACGGTGCGGACCCCGAGCCCAGGCCGGTCACCGAGGAGACGCCGCGCATCCGGGGCATCCACTACTCGGATATCACCGTCGACGGCGCGGACACGCTCGCGGCGATGCGCGGCCTCCCCGAGATGCCCCTCGCCGAGGTGAGCATCACGGACGTGCGCGCGCGGAACGTGCGCCGCGGCGTCGACGCGAGCCGCCTCGACGACGTCGCCCTGCGGAACGTGGTGGTCGACGCCGGCGACACGCCCGCGGTGCGCCTCGAGCGCGCCGACGACGTGGAGCTCGCGCGAGTCGCCGACCCCGGCCCGGACCCCGACGTCCCGGTCGTGAGCCTCGAGGACGTCGACGCCGTCCTGCGGGACTGCACCGCTGCCGAGGGCACCGGCACCTTCTGTGCGCACGAGCTGTCGCGGGTGCGGACGAACGGGAACGAGCTGGGCGACGCCGAGCGCGGCGTCGTCGACCTCGACTGAGGGCCGGGTCCTCGATCGGGGCCGGCACCGCCGGTCGGGGCCTCACCGCGGGACGGCGTCGATGCGCCCGCGCTGCCACACGTGGCCGCGGGGGGTTCCGGACCAGGCTGCGGGGTGCTCGTCGGCCGGCATGGGCCAGTCCCAGTCGCGGGTGTTGACGGTGTAGACGAGCGGGAGGTGGCCCATCGGGATGTGCGAGGCGGACTGGTTGTACACCCACGCGAGCTGATCCGAGAGGGCCGTCACCGCGGTCTGCTCCCGCCCCCGGATGCGCTCGACGAGGTCGTGGACCCGGTACGTGACCGTGTCGTCGGTGGCTGTCGACGGCGGAGTCGCGGTCTTGCCGACGGGTGGCCCCTCCCAGGTCGCCGGGAAGCCGTGGTCGGCGTACGTCCCCCACCCGGGCACGAACGCCGTCGCGAACACGTCGTGCGGGAGTCGGCCGCCCCAGTAGCCGAGCGCGACCGTGAAGTTCCCCTCGACGAAGCGCAGCCAGGTCTCGTCTGGTGCCAGGACCGACACCGAGGTCTCGATGCCGAAGTCGGTGAGGGCGCTCTCGAAGGGGCTGGCGGCGGCCGCCAGCTCGTCGAGACCCGAGAAGGCGGGAACGTCGAGGGTGATCGGATCGCCGGCGTCGTCACCGGTCCGGTGGAGCCACTGCCCGGCCGAGTCCTGCTCGTACCCGCCGGCCTCGAGCTCCGCCCGCGCGGCCTCGGTGTCGACGGTCGCGTAGCCGTAGTTGTCGTGCGGGGCGTCGCGGAGCGTCGACAGGAGGTCCGCCGAGAGGAAGCGCCGCTCGTCGCGCGCTATCATGAACCCGGTCGGAATCTCGTCGCCCTCCGCGAACCGGCGGGTCATGGCGCTGCGGTCCGCGAGGTACGCGAGCGCGCGCCGGAAGTGCACGTCCGCGGCGGGCTCCCTGGCGTGGTTCATCACGAAGCAGCCGGGAGAGGCCGCGCGCGGGATCGTCAGCGTGTCCGTCTCGAAGGCGGTGTCGACGTCCACCACGCTCTCGTCGAAGGCGAGGAGCGCGCGGTGACCGCCGCCCCACTCCTCGCGCGGGACGGCCCCGGCGTAGGGGAGGCGGCCGTCGACGAAGGCCTGCGTCTGCGCCTCGACGCCGCCGACGACGATCTCGCCGGTGTCGAACGTCTGCTCGTCGACCCACCGCGGCGTGTCGGGCTCGTCGTCGCGGAGGGTGAGCCGCCAGCCGGATCCGGTTTCGGTGTCGACCCGGAAGGGCATGTTCGTCACCGGGTGCGGCGAGGAGAGGCGGTACGAGGCGGCGTCCCGGACGGCGCTCTGGCGCCCCTCGTCCGTGGTCGCGTCGGCGTAGTCGTCGAGCCACGGCCGCCAGAAGACCGCATTGTTCGGGGCGTAGATCCCGCCGTAGTTCTCCGCCAGGCGAAGCCTGGACACCGGGTCCGTGAAGTACACCGTGAAGCTGTGCTCGCCGGTGGCCTCGATCCGCTCCATCCAGGCCGTCGTGCCGACCCCGGCCCTGGAGAGCACCCACGACGCCTCGACCCAGTCCTCGGCCGTGACGGGCACCGGGGACCGCTCTGACTCGCTCCCGGAGACCCAGGAGAGGTTCTCGTGGATCTCGACGTCCAGCACGCCGTCGCGGAGGTTCCAGGACGCCGCGGCCTGGCCGCGGAGTTCGAGGTCGACCAGCGACCGCTCGAAGAGCGTCAGCCGCATCGCGTCGTGGCCGTCGAACCAGAA
>JBDGTC010000012.1:0-3427 GCA_042217215.1 Halobacteriaceae archaeon | reverse complement strand
CACGGAGGTCAGCGGCTACGTCTCGGACGCCTACTTCGAGGAGGGCGAGGAGGTCGACCCCGGCATCCGGAACTACGTCGAGTCGAAGCTCTCCCCCGAGATTCCGGACGGCTACCTCTCCTTCTACCCGATGTCGAAGCGCCGCCACCCCGAGGACAACTGGTACATGCTCCCCATCGAGGAGCGCGCCGACCTCATGGCCGAGCACGGCGAGACCGGCCGCGATTTCGCCGGCCGCATCCAGCAGCTCATCACCTCGGCGCTAGGCTTCGACGACTGGGAGTGGGGCGTCACGCTGTTCAGCGACGACCCCGCGGCCATCAAGGACGTTGTCTACGAGATGCGCTTCGACGAGGCCTCCGCCCGCTTCGCGGAGTTCGGGCCGTTCTACGTCGCCCGGCAGTTCCCGCCCGCGGACCTCCCCGCGTACATGGCCGGCGAGGCCGTCCCCGCGGGCGAGGAAGGGACCGACCGCACCGCCGCGACAGCGACCGCGGACGACGGTGAGAGCGCCGCCGGCGGTCCGCCCGACGCCGTCACCCACGACGACGGCGACGAGAAGTCGCCGGTGTACGGCGGTCAGCCCCGCGGCGAGGACGTCCACGCGCGCGTGGTCTACTCGACGGCCGGGGGCGAGGAGCTGGCGACGGCCGTCGACGAACTCTCGGAGAGCTTCGACCACTACGACACCCACCGGGGCACCGACGTCTACGAGAACGAGGCGGCCGAGGGGGCCCCCGCGGCGGTCGTGAGCCTGTGGGACACCGCGAAGGCCGCGGACATCGCCGCGGGCTTCCTCGCCGACCTGCCCGAGGCCACGGCGTCCGCCGACGGCACGCCCCCGGCCGCGGAGGCCGACGGCGGGGAGGCGTCCCGGGCCGGGGACACGGCGGACGACGGGGACGCGGCCGAGGGCGGCTGGGGCACGATGGGGATGTTCTACACCGTGAAGCCCGAGCACCGCGCGGAGTTCGTCGAGCGCTTCGCGGAGGTCGGCGACCTCCTCGCGGAGACCGAGGGCCACCGCGGCACCGACCTGCTCGTGAACCGCGCCGACGAGAACGACATGTTCATCGCGAGCCGCTGGGACGCGAAGGAGGACGCACAGGCCTTCTTCCGCTCCGACGCCTTCACCGAGACCGTCTCGTGGGGCCGGGGCGTCCTGGCCGACACTCCCCGCCACGTGTTCTTCGAGTAGGTCGCGTCCCGCTCGGGGTCAGAGACGGGTCGCCCCGGCGGCGGTATCAGTCCGCGTCGGCCGCCGGGAGCAGCCCGGCGTCCTCGAGATCCGCGCCGTCGACGGAGGTGCGGTAGTCGCTCGCCGCCATCCCGTCGTCGCGCTCGACGCCGAAGTTCGTCTCGTACAGCTCCGCGACCCGCGACAGCTCCCCGGCCGACAGCGGCGGGGTGTCCGGCGCCGCGGCCCACTCCCGGACGTCCGCGGGCGTCCGGAACGTCGGCGTGACCGTCGCGACCGCGTCGTGGGCGAGCAGCCACTGGATGGCGGCCTGCCCGAGCGTGCGCTCGCCGTCCCGCTCGAGGAAGCGCAGGCGCTCGATCTTCTCCCACCCGGTCTCGTACCACGCGTTCGGCCGGTGGCCGCGGTGGTCGCCGCTCTCGAGTTCGGTCTCGGGGGTGACCTGCTCGTTCAGGAGCCCGGAGGAGTGGGGCACGCGGGGGATGAGCGAGGTGTCGGCGTCGAGGCGCTCGATGGTCTCGACGAAGTGGTTGCCGATCTCCTGCTCGAGGGGGTTCCAGACGATCTGGACCGCGTCGAAGCCCGCCTCGATGGCGCGGTCGCCCTCCGCGAGCCACCCGATGGAGGGCCCGAGCGCCCACCCGACGGCCTCGACCGTGCCGTCCGCGCGGAGGTCGTCGAGCAGGTCCAGGACCTCACCGTCCACCTCCGAGACGTTCGCGTTGTGGAGCTGGAGCAGCTCCACGTGGTCGGTGCCGAGCCGGTCGAGGCTGCGCTCGACCGCCGTCTCGAGGTACGACCGGTTCATCTGCTTCGGGAGCTCGCCGTGACCCGCCTGCGGGTTGTCGTAGAAGTCGTAGCCCACCTTCGTCGCGAGGGTGACCGCCTCGCGGTGGTCGGCGAGCAGGTCGCCGAGGAGCTCCTCGGAGCGGCCGTGGCCGTACACGTCGCCGGTGTCGAAGTACGTCACGCCGGCGTCGAGGGCGGCCTCGACAAGCGCGGCGGCCTCGTCGGGGCCGCGGTCGCCCCACCAGTCGGTGCCCACGACCCACCCGCCGAAGCCGACGGTCGACACCTCGACGCCGGAGTCGCCGAGTTCGCGGTAGTTCATGGGCGGGGGTTGGGGTCGGTGGCACAAAGCGGTTGCGAGCGAGGTTCGAGCGAGCGGGTCGCGGCGCACGCGAGGCGCGAGCGTAGCGAGCGCCTCGGATGGCGAACGGCGCAGCCCTGAGCGCCGCGACCGCGACGCGAGAACCTCGAGACGGTCGGCGGGAGGCGGCCGGGAGGCCGCCGACACGCCGACCGCGCGGCGAGCGAGGAGCGCCAGACCGTGTCGGCGCGCTCGGCCGCGCCGACCGGGACGGGCGTCCCTCGAGACCGAGGGCGGGGGGAGCAACGCGACGACCCGCCCGAGGCAGCGGTGCGGTTACCGGATGTGGCGTGCCTGCGCGCCCTTTTCGAGAAGTCCCTGGGGCGTCGCTGGCACACGCTCGGTTCGCCACTACCGTGCTCGTACGTTCACACCATCCGACAAATGCCCCGCACCTCGGGCGTGTCGCGCCTCGCTGCCGCTGCTCACGGCTCGCTCGCTGACGCTCGCTCACCGCTCGCACGTGCCGAGGCCTCTCTCCGGTCGGCCTCGCGCTCCCGCCCTCGGTCTCGCGGTGTTCACGTCACGGTTCGCTAATACCGTGCTCGTGGGGTCGCACTGTCCGCTACCCGCACCGCACCTCGGGCGTGTCGCGCCTCGCTGCCGCTCGGCACTCCCGCCCTCGGTCTCGCGGTGTTCACGTCACGGTTCGCCTGCGGCGAACACGTTCGTTCATACCGCGCTTACCAGCAACCCGCGTCGCTTGAGAAACCCATATGCGTCGCGGCCACTACCTCCGACACATGACGAAGCGACGCGTCTCCCTCCCCGACGATGCGGAGGCGGGCGTCGACGGGTTCGTCGAGGAGGTCGACCGACGCCTCTCCTCGGAGGAGGACACCTGCGAGGTGGTGCGCGACGTCCTCGTCGACCTGTTCGGCGACCGCGAGGCCTGGGAGGCGTGGCAGGCGGGCGCGGAGGTCTCCCCCGCAGAACGGGTCAGACTCCAGGGGTACGACCCGTGCAACGCGACTCTGGAGAGCGAGTACTACGCCGAGAAGGACGAGGAGCGGTTCTCGGACTCGAAGCACCTCCAGTGGCTCTGGCGGCAGTTCGACGCGACGCCGATGGCCGACAAC
>JBDGTC010000061.1:0-3434 GCA_042217215.1 Halobacteriaceae archaeon | reverse complement strand
AGACCAAGCCCACCCAGCACAGCGTGAAGGAGCTGCGCTCCATCGGGCTCCAGCCCGACGTGCTCGTCGGGCGGTGTGCGGACCCCCTCGAGCCCGCGACGCGACAGAAGATAGCGCTGTTCTGTGACGTCCCGGAGGACGCCGTCTTCTCCAACCCGGACGTCGACGACATCTACCAGGTCCCCCTCGTCGTCGAGGAGGAGGGCCTCGACCGGTACGTGATGGAACAGCTCGAGCTGGCCGACGACGCCCTCCCGCCCGAGGAGCGCGCGAACGAGTGGCGCGAGCTGGTCACCCGCGAGACCGACGGCGAAGTCGAGGTCGCCCTCGTCGGGAAGTACGGCCTCGAGGACGCGTACCTCTCCATCTACGAGGCGCTCAAGCACGCCGGCCTCGAGGAGCGCGTCGACGTGGAGACGCGGTGGGTCCACGCGGAGGAGCTCGCGGGCGGCCACGACGGCGAGCTGGCCGACGTCGACGGCGTCGTCGTCCCGGGCGGCTTCGGCGCCCGCGGCACCGAGGGGAAGATCGAGGCGGTGCGGTACGCCCGCGAGGAGGAGGTTCCCTTCCTCGGCCTCTGCCTCGGCTTCCAGATGGCGGTCGTGGAGTACTCCCGCCACCTCATGGGCCTCGAGGGCGCCCACTCCGCCGAGCTCGAGGCGGACACGCCCCACCCGGTCATCGACCTCCTCCCCGAGCAGTACGAGCTGGAGGACATGGGCGGCACCATGCGGCTCGGCGCCCACGAGACCGAGATCGAGCCGGGCACCCTCGCCCACCGCGTCTATGGCGACACGGTCTGCACGGAGCGCCACCGCCACCGCTACGAGGTGAACCCCGAGTACATCGACGACATCGAGGACGGCCCGATGGTGTTCTCCGGGCACGCCGGCCACCGGATGGAGATCCTCGAGCTCGAGGGCCACCCGTACTTCATCGGGACGCAGTTCCACCCCGAGTTCCGCTCGCGGCCCGGGCGCCCGAGCCCGCCGTTCGTCGGGTTCGTGGAGGCGGCGCAGGCGCGTCGCGAGGCCGCCGCCACCGCGGAGGTGGAGCGCTGATGGTCGACGTGGAGGAGTTCATCACCGAGGCCACCGCCGAGATCCGCGAGGCGGTCGGCGACGCGACGGCCATCATCGCGCTGTCGGGCGGGGTCGACTCATCGACCGCGGCGGCGCTGGCCTACGAGGCCCTGGGCGACCAGCTCGTCCCCGTGTACGTCGACACCGGGCTCATGCGCAAGGGCGAGACCGAGCAGGTCCGCGAGACCTTCGCCTACATGGACTCGCTGCGCATCGTCCCCGCCGCGGAGCGCTTCCTCGGCGCCCTCGAGGGCGTCACCGACCCCGAGGCGAAGCGCGCGGTCATCGGCGAGCAGTTCATCCGCGAGTTCGAGACCGTCGCCCAGGAGGTCGACGCCGACTACCTCGTCCAGGGCACCATCTACCCCGACCGCATCGAGAGCGAGGGGAACATCAAGTCCCACCACAACGTCGGCGGCCTCCCCGAGGCCGTCGACTTCGAGGGCATCGTCGAGCCGGTGCGTGACCTCTACAAGGACGAGGTGCGGGAGGTCGCCCGCGCGCTCGACCTCGAGGCGGTCGTGAGCGAGCGCATGCCCTTCCCCGGGCCGGGCCTCGCGGTGCGCATCGTCGGCGAGGTCACCCGCGAGAACGTGGTCGTGGCCCGCGAGGCGACGGCCATCGTGGAGGAGGAACTGGAGGAGTACGAGCCCTGGCAGGCCTTCGCCGCGGTGCTGGGCAAGGCCACGGGCGTCAAGGGCGACAACCGCGTCCACGGCTGGGTCGTCGCCGTGCGCTCGGTGGAGAGCCGCGACGGGATGACCGCTCGCGCTCAGGAGCTGGAGTGGGAGACCCTCCAGCGCCTGCAGTCCCGCATCACGGGCTCCATCGAGAACGTCTCGCGAGTGGTCTACGACGTGACCCACAAGCCGCCCGCGACCATCGAGTACGAGTAACGCCGCGGCTGGGTCGGCGGTGCCGCCCACACCGGCCGAGACCACACCACCGTGACGCTACGGTTTTACGCGTCCCCCACGTCGTCCCGACAATGGACACTCGCGACGTCGCCGCGACGAGGGAGACCTACGAGGCGGTGGCGGCCGAGTACGCCGAGCGCCACGACGACCGTGCCGACGTGGCGCCGTTCCTCGCGAAGTTCCGCGCCGCCTGCACCGGCGACCGGGTGGTCGACGCCGGCTGCGGCCCGGGGTACGACGCCGCCCTCCTCGGGGAGTGGGGCTTCGACGTGCTCGGCCTCGACCTCTCCGCGGAGTTCCTCGACGTCGCGGCCGACACCGCGCCGTGGGCCGACCTCGCCCGGATGGACATGCGCGAGCTGGGCATCGCGGACGGCGCGGCCGGCGGCCTCTGGGCCTGTGCCTCCTTCATCCACGTCCCGCGCCACCAGGCCGAGGACACGCTGCGGGAGTTCGCCCGCGTCCTCCGGTCCGGGGCGCCGCTCTTTCTCGGCGTCCTCCGCGGCCCCGGGGAGCGCTCGCCCTCCGCGTACGAGGAGGACGAGCGCCGGGTGACCCTCTACGAGCGCGCGGAGATCGTCGAGCGCCTCGACCGGTCGGGCTTCGACGTCGACGAGACGGTGGGCGACGGGATGTGGCTCGACGTGCACGCGAGCTGCCGGTAGCCGGCTGCCGGCTGCCTCCGGCCGGCCAGCGCCAGTTTCATGGCGGAGCCCACCCCCGATTCTGCATGGAGCTGTTCTCCCGATGGACGTGATACTCGTCGGGCCGGACCGTGGGCTCGGGGACGCCCTCCGGGACGCGGGTGCGACGGTCACGCGCGTCGAGGGCCTCGCGACCGCCGACGCGCTCGCGGAGGCCGGCATCGCGGACGCCGACCTCCTCGTCCTCACCGACCCCGCGGAGGCGACGGCCATCCCCGTCGCGCTCGAGGCCAACCCCGACCTGCGCGTCGTGGGCTACACCGCGGAATCGCTGCCGGAGTTCGCGGTGCGCGGGCTCGAGCGCTCCCTCGACCCGGCGCTGTACGACCCCGGGGTCGTGGCCGAGGAGCTTGTCTCCGGCGGGTAATCCGGCTTAACTCCGGTGAAACTGCCGACAACCGGCCGTCAGCGTCGACCCGGTTCAAGGTATCCCGGGGCCTACCTCCGGGTGCAGCATGCCCCGCACGACCATCGCCGTGCTCGCCGTCGCCGCCCTCCTGCTCGGTGCAGGGGTCGCGGCCGGCGTGCCCGGCCACGCACCCGCACAGGCACGGGACAACGCCGACGACCACGCCGCCGACGCAGGCGCTACGGCAGACGCGCACGCGGCCGAGGCGGCCGGCGGCGTCGACGACGAGGCCGGTGACGCTGCCGACGCGAACGCGAGCGAGGACGCCGCGGCTGCCGACGCGGCCGTGAACGGCAGCGCGGTCGCCGCCGCGGCCCGGTCT
>JBDGTC010000092.1:407-3485 GCA_042217215.1 Halobacteriaceae archaeon | reverse complement strand
CGCATCGACGTCGGCCTCACGGGCGTCGAGGTGGTCGTCCCCGAGGGCGTCGACGTCGACCCCGAGGCACTCCTCGCCTCGAAGGCCGAGTGGGTACTCGACACCGAGGCGACCTACGCCGAGCGGCGGGCGCGCGTCCCCGACCGCACGTTCGCGCCGGGCGAGCCCTTCCCGTTCCTCGGCGAGGACCGCGAACTGGTCGTCGAGCCCCGCCGCGACCACACCGTCCGCGAGGAGACCATCCGGCTCCGGGCGAGCGCGGTCGAGCGCTCCTCGGTCCGGGACGCTCTCGAGAGCTGCTACCGCACGGCCGCCCGCGAGGAGTTCGCCGCCCGCATCGACCGGTGGAGCGAGCGGATGGGCGTCGACTACGACCGCCTCGAGGTGCGCAACCAGCGCACGCGGTGGGGCAGCTGCTCGACGAGCGGCACCATCAGCCTCAACTGGCGGGTGGTGATGGCGCCGCCGGCGATCGTCGACTACCTCGTCGTGCACGAACTCGCCCACCGCCGGGAACCCCACCACGGCGAGGCGTTCTGGGCCGTCGTGGCCGAATACGACCCCGACTACGAGGCCCACGCGGCGTGGCTCGAGGAGCACGCGGCCGAGCTGGTCTTCACCGAGGCCGACCTGTAGCCCGACGGCGCCGGACCGCCGCGCCTCGGGTCCAGGGCCGCGAGCCGCGCCGGGAGTCCGGACGAAGTTGGGACGAACTCCGGCCAACGCTTACCCCGCGAGGCGGTCCACGGACGGATATGAACCGACGCGACCTCCTCGCGACGCTGAGCGCGACGGCGCCGCTGCTCGCCGGGTGCGGCGGCGACGGCGGCGCCGGCGGCGACGGAACCACGACGGCTCCGGCCGTGGGCGACGGGACCACGGCGACGTCAACCACCGTCTCACCGACCGCGTCCGCGACGCCGACCGCCGCCGGGACGACAGCGTCGGACGGGCCCACGTCGACGGCGGCGCCGACGACCGGGGGGACGGCGGCCGGGACGACGACGGCGGGTACGACCGCCGCGCCGACCACGACCGCGGCTGATCTCACCGCGACCGTCTCGCTGGTGTCGAGCACCTTCGACCCCGTCCGGCTGGACGTCGCCGTCGGCACCACGGTGACGTGGACGAACGAGGACGGCTACGACCACGACGTCACGAGCGCGACGTTCTCGTCCGGCGCGACGTCCTGGGACTACATGGCATCGCTGGGGGCGGGCGAGAGCGCCTCGCACACCTTCCAGTCGGCGGGCGCCTACGAGTACTACTGCACCATCCACGGCCAGTCGAGCATGTGTGGCGTCGTCGTCGTTGGTGACGTCTCCTACGACGGCGACCTCCCCTGCACGGGCGGCGGGTACTGATGGCCGGCGGCGACGGTGTGGCTGGTCCCCGAGACCGCTCGCGGACCCGACGGCGGCTGCTCTCGGATTTCGGGGCCTCGGCCGGGACGCTCGCCGCCGGCGGGGCCGTCGCGGGCGCGGCCGCCCTCGCGGGCTGTACCGGGACCGGCGACGGCGCGGCCCCGACCCCCGAGGCGACGGACACCATCGAGCTCTCCGGCATCGTCTTCCACCCGCGGGCCGCGGCGGTGGCGGTCGGGACGACGGTCGAGTGGGTCAACCGCGACGCCGTCTCCCACGACGTGACGAGCGCACGGCTGACCGACGACGGTGTGGCCTGGGAGTTCGCCCGCACGCTCGCCCCCGAGGAGACCGCCCGCCACACCTTCGACTCCGCGGGCGCCTACGAGTACTACTGCACCGTCCACGGTGAGTCCACGATGTGTGGCGTGGTGCTCGTCGGCGACGCGAGCCACGGCGCCACGCTCCCGTGTGCGGACGGGTCGGGCAGGGACGGGGGCGGGTACGGCTACTGAGACCGGCGGGAGCGGGCCCTTCCGTCGCCGGTCACTTGAGCCGCTCCTGCAGGAAGGATGGGTGGGCGGCGGTGACGCCGTCGATGGCGAGGATGCCGTCCTCGATGACCTCGCCGAGGGCGTCGCCGTCGGCGGCGCGCACCTCCGCCATGAGCATGTGGTCGCCACTCGAGGTGTACAGCGCGCGGACGGCGTCGAGGTCCTGGAGGCGCCGCGTCGCCTCCACGTACTGCTCGCTCGCGACGTCGATGCCGACGAGGGCGATCGACTGGCCCGCGACCTTCTTCGGGTCGACCTCGGCGGTGTACCCGACGATGACGCCCTCCTCCTCGAGCTTGTTCACGTACTTCCGGACCGTCGGCTTCGAGACGCCGGCCCGGTCGGCGATCTCGGCGTAGGAGGCCTGGGCGTCCTCCTCCAGGACGGCGAGGATGCGCTCCTCCGTCGACTCGGCGCTCACGACACCCGATTTGATGCAGGGGAAAAAATATCTTGCGAACGTGCAACCGCGAGCGCGGTCCGTCGCGTCGTCGGGGGCCGACGGGTTGCCGACCGGGAGCGCGCTACTTGTGCTTGTCGAGGAAGTCGTAGGATCGCTCCCACTCGGCGTCCTCGTCGAAGTACCGCTCGGCGATGGGCTGCTCGGGGGCGTCGCCGCGCTCGCGCTTCTCGGCGTAGTAGTCGGGGCGGTCCTCGTCCCTGTAGAACCGACCGGTGAGGACGGTGCCCTCGTGGAGGTCCTCCTGGACGGTCTCCATCCACGCCGCGGCCTCCCGGCGGTCGGTGAGGTCGGTGTGGGCGTCGTCGTAGCCCGCCTGCTCCATGCCCTCGGGGTCGTTGACGTCGTGGTAGGGGACGTACTGGCGCGCGTCCTTGTTCCAGGTCGGGCACTGGGTGAGGAAGTCCACGTGGGCGAAGCCGTCGTGCTCGATGGCCTCCTTCAGGATCTGCTGGGCCTGGTTCGGGTTGACGGCGGCCGTGCGCGCGATGTACGAGGAGCCCGCGGAGAGCGAGAGGCTGAGGGGGCGGACCGGGTCCTTGGCGTTGCCGCGGGGCTGGGTCTTGGACTCGTGGCCCTTCGGCGAGGTGGGCGAGGACTGGCCCTTGGTGAGCCCGAAGACCTCGTTGTTGAACACGATGTAGACCATGTCGTGGTTCTCGCGGGCGGTGTGCATGAAGTGGTTCCCGCCGATGCCGTA
>JBDGTC010000092.1:0-264 GCA_042217215.1 Halobacteriaceae archaeon | reverse complement strand
ACCTCGTCTGGGTTCTTGCCGAGTTCGGCCATCGCGCCCTTCAGCGCGTTGTTGACTGCGAAGTCACCACAGCCCGGACACCAGGTGGGCTGGGGCTCGATGCCCGCGGTGAACTCGTCGCGCTCTACCTCCTCGCCCTCGCCGATTGCGTTGAATGCGCTCATGTTCGTGTCACCTCAGTCTCCCGTCGCCGGTTCGAGTCGCGTCTGTGCGCTGGGCGCACCGGTGCCGCCCTCGAGCTGGAGTTCGACGCCCTCCACGATT
>JBDGTC010000038.1:0-3993 GCA_042217215.1 Halobacteriaceae archaeon | reverse complement strand
ACGTGGTGTGCGCGGCCGCGAAGGTCGAACCGGCGGCTCCCCGGCGGCGACCAGCCGCGGACCGGGGACCCGCAGGGCAGGGGGCCACCGAGGGCGAGGACGTCGGCGAGGCCCCCGGCGAGGCGAGCGGCACCGGAGCGGGGGACCGGACGGCCCGCGGGGACGCGGGGCCGGTCGTCGGGGCGGACGACGCGCCCGACGCGGACGGCGTCGCCCACGTGAACCCCGTCTTCGAGCCGACGCCGCTCGAGCACGTCGACGCCGTGGTCACCGAGACGGGCGTCCTCGACGGCGAGGACGTCGCCGCGACGGCCCGGCGACACCGGCTGCTCGCGGGGTGGCCGGCGTCGGCGGACTGAAGAGGGGACGCCGTCGGCACACCGCGAGCGGTGGTAGGGGGGTCCCCGCAGCCACCGAGTCCGAACGCTGAAACCCCGCGGTGACCTATCGCCGGTGGCGGCAGTGACGAGGGTTACCCCCACCGAGCCCCGTGTGACGAGGGACCACACCCGAGCCGCCACCTCTGGACCCGCGGAGCGGGACGCTCAGAAGAACTGCAGGAGGTCGTCGCGGTTCGCCTCGTGGAGGTGGGTGCCGACCGCGTCGGTTAGCGCGTCGATGCGGCCCTGTTTGGCGACGACTGGAGCGATGGTCTCTGGCCACTGCTTCCAGGGCGGCAGGAGGCCGAGGCGGTCGGCGATGGCGTCGAGGCGCTCGTCGCGGTCGTCGACCTTGTCCATCTTGTTGACGGCGACCACGGGCGGGACGTCGAGGTCGCGGAGGAGGTGGTACATGTCCACGTCGTGGGGCACCTCGCCGTCGGCCCGGTGGCGGTCGATGATGTCGACTGCGGCCTTCCCGTCGAGGACCAGCACGCCGGCGACGATGTCCTCGGCGTTGGCCTCGAGGTAGCGCACCACGTCCGTCTTGATCTGCTCGCGACGGTCGGCCTCCACGCCCTCCATGAAGCCGAAGCCAGGCAGGTCGGTGAGCACGAACGATGGGCTCGTCCAGTCGTAGTGGTTGGGCTCGAGGGTGACGCCCGGGCGCCGGCCCGTCGGGATCTGGTGGCCGGTGAGCTCGCGCATCAGCGTCGACTTCCCGACGTTCGACCGCCCGACGAGGACGACCTCGGCGTCGCGGTCCGGGCGGGTGTCGAACATGCCAGCTCGTAGCCGACGGCGGCGGATAAGGAGCGCGGTGTGGCCGGCCGGCGGCACCGGGTTCCGTGTGGCCAGGCCGCGGGACCGGCGCCCGTCCGCCGCGCCGGGACCGACCGCCGGGGCCGGTACGCTTTCCCCGCGGGGGACCGACGGCCGAGTCGTGCGGCTCATTCAGCTGACCGTCCCGGCCGGCAATCGGGAGACGGCCCTCGGGGTCCTGGATGCCGAGGACGTCGACTACGTCGTCACCGAGGAGACGAGCGGCCGCGAGGTCGCCGTCGTCGTCCACTTCCCGCTCCCGACGGAGGCCGTCGAGCCGATACTCGACCGGCTCCGGGACGCGGGCATCGGCGAGGAGACGTACACCGTCGTCCTCGACGCCCGCACGGTGGTCTCCGAGCACTTCGACGAGCTCTCGGAGCGGTACGCCGAGGAGGCCGACACCGAGCGCATCGCGCGCGAGGAGCTGAAGTCCACGGCCGGGGAGCTCGCGCCCTCGCTTCCGACCTACGCCGTGTTCACGGTCATCAGCGCCGTCATCGCGACCGCAGGGCTGTTGCTCGACTCGCCGGCGGTCGTCGTCGGCTCGATGGTCATCGCGCCGCTCATCGGGCCAGCGATGACGTCGGCGGTCGGCACCGTCCTCGACGACGGCGAGATGTGGTCCCGCGGTATCCGCCTCCAGGTGCTCGGGCTGCTGATCGCCGTGGGGAGCGCGGCGGCCTTCGGGCTCGTCGTGAAGACGCTCATGCTCGTGCCGCCGGGCCTGCCCGTGACCGAACTCGCGGAGGTTCGGGAGCGCCTCGCACCCGACTTCCTCTCGCTCGCCATCGCGCTCGGCGCGGGTGTCGCGGGCGCGGCGAGCCTGACGACCGGCGTCTCCGCGGCGCTCGTCGGCGTGATGATCGCCGTCGCACTGATGCCACCGGCCGCGACCGTGGGCATCGGCATCGCGTGGGGCATGCCGACCGTGGCCGCGGGCGCGGGCGTGCTCGCCCTCGTGAACTGGCTCTCCATCAACCTCGCCGCCATCGTGGTGCTGTGGTACCGCGGGTACCGCCCCGAGAGCTGGTTCCACCTCGAGGAGGCGCGCTCGTCCACGGTCAAGCGCGTCGCCGTCCTCGCGGTCGCCATCGCCCTCCTCTCGGTGTTCCTCGGTGGAGTCACCCTCGCCTCGGCGGACCACGCGGCCTTCGAGCAGCGCGTCGCGTCGGTCGCACGGGACGTCGTGGGCGACGAACCCGGCCTCTCCGTCCTCTCGACCGAGGTGCGCTACGGGGGTGGGACGCTGCACGTCTTCGGCGAGCCGACCCGGGTCGTCGTCACCGTCGGGCGGTCGCCGGGGACGGACACGGCGGCCCTCGCCGCCCGCATCCGCGAGCGGCTGGGCCGCGACGTCGCGGTCCACGTGCGGTACGTCGAGGTCGAGGTGGCGGGCGCCGGGGCTGCACGGTCGCCGGCGGCGTCCCCACGATCCCGCGTCGGACCCGCCCCACCGCTGCGGTCACCGGGCCCGGGTGGCTACCCGGCGTCGCCGCGGCTCGGGACGGGCGGCTCGTAGTCCACGGCCTCGACGGCGGCGCGGAGGACCTCCTCGACGCCCTCGCCTTCGGTGACGCTCATGTACAGGTCGGCGTCGACGTCCCGCGAGCGGTCGGCCTTGTTGCAGACACGGAGGGCGGGCGCGTCGACCGACGCCTCGATCTCGTCGGCGAGGGCGAGCTGGCTCTCGAGGGGGTAGCCACACGCGCCGCTCGCGTCGAGGACGATGAGGACGCAGTCGGCGAGATGTGCGAGTGCGCTCGCGGCCTGGGACTCCACCTCGTTGCGCTCCTCCGCCGGGCGGTCGAGGAGCCCCGGCGTGTCGACCAGCTGGTAGCGCACGCGGTCCACCGTGGCGTGGCCGACCGCCGGCTCCCGCGAGGTGAACGGGTAGGTGTCGGTCTCGATCCGCGCGTTCGTGCAGTGGTTCACGAACGAGGACTTCCCGACGTTGGGGACCCCCGCGACGACGATGACCGGCTCGTCGGTGCGGACGTCCGGGAGGCCCCGGAGCACCTGCCGGGCGTCGTTGAGCGCGTCGAGGTCGTCGGCGACCTCCTCCACGACGTCGGCCATCCGGGCGAAGGCCTGCTCCCGGAGCGTCTGGGCGGTGCCGCGGTCGGTGGCCCGCAGCCGGCTCCGGTACTCGCTGCCCAGCTCGTCGACCTTGCGCGAGGCCCACGCGACCTCCGAGAGGTGCCGCCGGAGGGCGTCGACGCCCTCGGCGGGCTCGCTCCCGTCCCCGGCGTCGACGGGTGCCAGCTCCCGGCGGCAGAGCGCGTCGGCCACCTCGCGGTAGAACGGGTCGGCCCCGGCGAGGTCGGGCCACCCGTTCACGACGTTCTCGAGGTTGTCGCTCAGCACGTTCGTCGCGGTCTGCAGCATCGACTCCTGGGCCTCGTGGCCCTCCTTCGCGCGTCGCGTCCGGGCCGCCCGCGAGAACGCCGTGTCGAGTAGCTCGTCGGCGGTCGGGGCAGTGGGCAGCCCCTCGAAAATCATGTCCGTGAGTTGGCGACGTGGCCCCTTAAGGGCGTCTGTCCCGGGGCGCCCCGGGGCGCCACCGGACCCCTTTTGCCCGGCCCGCTCCCAGCGTCGCCATGGCACGCTGGCGTCCCCGGGCGGTCTGGTTCGCGGTGGCGGTCCAGGTCCTCCTCCTGTTCGCCACCCTGCTCGTGCCGCCGTACGGCGGCGCCGCGACCGGGCTCGCGGGAGGGTTCGTCGCGGGGGCGCTCGCCGGTGGCGGGGCGCGGTCCGGGGCGCGACACGGCGCCGCGGCGGGCGTCGCGGG
>JBDGTC010000036.1:0-4160 GCA_042217215.1 Halobacteriaceae archaeon | reverse complement strand
CGCTAGTGCCGTCGCCGTCGTTGTAGCCGGTCGTCCCGACCTCGTAGATCTCGTTGTTCCGGACGACGACGCCGTCGAGCGCGCCGCCCCAGTTGTGGATGGCGTAGGTCGCGCCGTCGATGCCGCCGGAGCCGGCGTCGGCCTTCGCCATCCCGTGGATGACGTTGTTCTTGACCGTGATGCCCGCGCGGTCGCCGGTGATGGCGACGCCGTCCTTCGTGGCCGAGTCGCCGACGATCTCGAAGCCGGCGAGGGTGACGCCGTCGGCGTCGATGGTCACGACCGTGCTCGATCCGGAGCCGTCCACGACCGGCATCGCGCCGGTCGCCGACTGGACCGTCACGTCCGCCGTCGAGACCGTGAACGGCTGGTAGGTGCCGGCCGCCACGGTGATTGTGTCTCCCGTTGCTGCGTTGTCCAGAGCCGTCTGGATGCTGCTGTAGTCACCACTGCCGGCGTCGTCGTCGACAGTGATGGTCGCAGCAGCCGCCGTCCCCGCGAACGCGATGGAGCCTCCGGCGACGGATACCACCATCAGCGCCGCGAGGAGGACGGCGCGCGTTTTCGTGTAACGTTCGTCTGCTGTCATGGTTGAGTTGGGTTCCCACGGGTGGATGGCCGACAGCCGACGTCGGGCTGCGACCGGGAGACGCCACCCATGTATACTATCGGTATATAGGGTGGGCACATAAAGGTAACCGTTCGGGAAGTTTCCGACCCAGAGTCAGACGCCGCTCACCGACACCTCTGAGAAACCACCACATGGCTCCGGTTCGGCCGCGGGACGCTGCTGTCGAGGACTGGTGGGTACAATGATTGGAAACCGTGAGAAAGGCGCGAAGCCACTCCGTCCGCTGTCGAGAGTCGAGCCCGGAGAGAGGGTCCGGAGCGGACTGGTCCGGGGCGCCGTCAGTCCTCGCCGTCCGCCGCCAACCGCTCCTCGAAGGCCTCGGAGTCCTCCTCGTACAGCTCCCGCAGGTCGAGCGCGCGCTCGCCCCGGTCGGTGATCTCGTAGAGGCCGCTGTTCGGTGCGGGGCCGATACGCTCGACGAGGTCGTAGTCGGCGAGGACGGGCAGGCGCGTGTTGATGTAGGACCGGTCCCGATCGAGTTCGTACGCGAGGTTGGCCGCGTTGTTGCGGCCCCCCGCGGCGAGGGCGTCGAGAATCTCGAAGTCGGTCGGGACGACGAGCCGCATACGCCGTCGTAGACCGGTACTACATATATAATCCGCGACTCATCACGGGAAAGATATCGGTATATTCCGTCGGTAGCCACCGTCGCCATGCGGCGAAAGTGACGGTATCGTCCACGCCGCTGTCTCGGGGACATATCGGCATAGTGGTAGAGTGAATTCTTTCGGCCGGGGCCGCTTCACTCCTCCCGGTCGCCCTCCGTTCCCTCGTCGAGCGCGCCCAGGGCCGCGTCGATGTCAGCGATTATCTCCTCGTGCTGTGCCCGTGCCTGCTGGAGCCGCCGCCTGAGCTCCGCCGCGTCCGGGTCCTCGCCGTCGTGGCAGAACGCGTACCGCGCGTGCTCCTCGAGGACGTCGACGCTGCGGTGCGTGGCGTCTAAGAGCGCCTTGGCTACGGCCCAGTCCCGCTCGTCGCGAGGGGCCACCGTCTGCCCCGTGTCAGATCCAGACATAGATGCTCGAATACATGTCTGTATACTTCTACCTGTCCAATAAACCTTGGGAATCAGATATCACACACCCGCAAACACATCCAGGTCGAGGACGAGCCACCTCCACGCCTCTGCGGGCGCTTCACCGGGTGGCCAGTCGGTACAGACTGCACGCCACGGCCGCGCCGGCGGCGTCCGCGCCGAGGTCGCCCCACGACGCCGTCCGGCCGACCTCCGGCTGGAGCAGTTCGACCCCGCCGCCCGCCGCGACCGCGAGGAGGAACGCCCCGCCGAGGACCGCCGCGGGTGAGCGGGACGGCCCGGGGCGCTGTGGTCGCTCGAGGGCGAACGCGAACCCGACCGCGACGGCGCCGAACCCGACCGCGTGGGCCACCGCGTCCCGCGCGAGCACCGCACCCGCCGCCGGCGCGCTCCCCGGGACGAGCGCGCCGCCGGCGACGACCGCGAGGACGGCGAGCGCGAGGCCCCAGCGCACCCGGGCGGCGGAGAGCGAAAGCCGCCACGCCATCGGGCCCTCAGCGCTCCGCGGCGTGGCGCACCTGCACCGCCATCCCGCGGATGCTCTCCACCATCGCCCGACCGTGGGCCGTCGCGCGGCCGACCGCGAGCGCGCTCGGCCCCTCGACGACGACCTCGTCGCCGACGCGGATCTCCGGGTCGGCGTCGACCACGCCCGGCGCGAGCACGCTCCCGCGGGGGACGAAGTCGTCGATGGTGACGGTGCGGGTGGGGACGTCGCTCTCGCGCCACGCGCGGGCGCCGGCGAGCGTGAGCGCGAGGAGGCCGTACTCCGGGACGAGCGCGGCGAGTTGCTCGCCGTCGCGCTCGACCCGGAGCTTCGGGTGCCGGCCGACGACGGTGGCGTCGCCGAACAGCGCGGTGCCCGCGCCGTCGCCGTCCGCGGTGGGCGCGAACTGGTAGTCCGCGACGGCGCGGAGCGTGGCGGCCTCGTGTGCGGAGACCGGGATGGGCTCCTCGCCGGCGAGCGCGTCGGCGAGCGCGGCGAGCGCGTCGTCGCCGGTCGGGTGCCCGTCCCGGGGGACGGTGTACGTGACGTCGAGGGCCCGGTCCGCGACCGCGCACTCCACGACCGGGCGGTACTCGTCGGGGACGTGGGCCACCGCGCGGGGGTGGTCCGCCCGGTCGAGGTAGCGGTCGAGCACCGCGGAGACGAACTCGACCTCGCCGGCCGACCACTCGCCGGTCACCACCGCGTCGTAGTGCTGGGCGGGGTAGGTGAGCTCGAGCTCGCGGGGCACGACGCCGATGGGGCTCGTGATCGAGACCACGTGGGCGCGGTAGCCCGCCGCGTCCTGGAACCGCGAGTGGCTCCGCGACTCGCTGTAGGGCTTCCGGGCCGAGCAGGGGACGAGGAGGAGCGGGCGGTCCGCGAAGCGCGGCTCGTAGCGTGACGTGACGCGGTCCGCGAAGCGCCGGATCTCGACGCGCTCGAGGGCGTCCTCGGTGGTCGCCGCGAACTCCGCGCCGCGGAAGACGGGTGCGCGCTCCGCGAGGTACCCCCACTCCTGGTCGAACCCGCGGAAGGCGGCGGTGAGCGTCGGGTCGTGGCGCACCTGCCCCTCGAGGTAGTCGCGCAGGCGCCCGGTGCGGACGCGCTCGCGCACGCCCCGGAGCGCCGCCGCCAGCGCGCGCTCGTTGTGCTCGACGCAGTGCTCGCGGGTGAAGTCCTCGCGGGGTCGGTCACAGGCCGGGCACGCACACGGGAGCGCATCGAGGTCGGCGAGGTCGGTCTCGCCCTCGGCGGTGAGGTAGCGCCCCCGCGTGCCGGCGATCACCGCGGCGTCCGCGTCGACGCAGTCGACGCCGGCGTAGGCCAGCAGCGCCACCGTGGCCGGCGTCGCGACGCCGGGGAGGTAGAGCGCGGTGTCGTCGGGCATCGCCCGACGGAGCGTCAGCAGCGCGGACCGGAGCGCCCGCGGCTCGTCGACGTACCCCGCCGCACTCGAGAGCACGTACGCGTCGACGCTCCCCGGCTCGGCGGCCTCCGTAACGTCCTCGACGGTGTCCGGCGAGACCACGACGGCGCTCGGCCCGTCGACGGCGGCCGCCGGCTCCTGGAAGGCCTCGGTCACGGCGTCGGGGGTTCCCCGCGGGAGGCCGCGGTGGGGGAGCACGGTGAGTGCCGACGGGTCGCCCGCGGGCACCTCGCGCTCGGCGCTCCACAGGCTCCCCGCGTCGCGGACGACGTCGTCGATCAGCGCGGGCGTCGGCACCGGGTCCGCGAGGCGGAGCTCGCCCAGCCGCGCCGCCCCGTCCCGGTCGAGGACCTCGAAGTGCTCGGTCACGCCGACCCCTCCCCGTCGTCCCCCTCGATCACGCCGGTGGGGGCGCCGCGGTCCTCGCCGGCGCCGTCGGCGTCGCCGGCCGGCACCGCGACCGTCCGCACGCTCTCGGGGAGCGCGTCGAGGGCCGAGGTGGGCCACCCGCGGTGGGCGAGCGTGAGCGTCGCGTCCTCGCCGGCCAGGTCGGCGAGCCGCGCCACGCCGCGGGCCG
>JBDGTC010000025.1:0-4257 GCA_042217215.1 Halobacteriaceae archaeon | reverse complement strand
TCGACTACCGGTGCTCGGGCAACGACCTCATCAACAACCACCTCACCTTCTTCCTCTTCCACCACGCCGAGCTGTTCGAGCCCGAGGAGTGGCCCGAGGGAATCACGGTGATGGGGATGGGGCTGCTCGAGGGCGAGGCGATGTCCTCCTCGAAGGGCCACGTCGTGCTCCCGACCGAGGCCATCGAGGAGTACGGCGCCGACACGGTGCGCTTCTTCCTCCTCAACGCCGCCGAACCGTGGCAGGACTACGACTGGCGCGCCGACGCCGTCGAGAGCGTCCGCGACCAGCTCGCGGCGTTCGTCGAGCGCGCCGACGCGGTCGCGGGCCTCGACGCGCCCGACGCGGACGTCGCCGTCGACGAGTCCGGGGAGCCGGTCCTCGAGACCCCGGACGGCGAGACCCGCTCCCTCTCGGGGCCCGACCGCTGGCTCCTCTCCCGGCTCCAGCACGTGATCGGCGAGGTCACCGACGCGCTCGAGGAGTTCGAGACGCGGCGCGCGAGCCAGGAGGCGTTCTTCCGGTTCGAGGAGGACCTCCGCTGGTACCGCCGGCGCGCGGACCTCGACCGGCCGGCCGCGCGGTGGGTCCGCCGGACGGTCCTCCGCGCGCGCCTCCGCCTGCTCGCGCCCTTCGTCCCGTTCCTCACGAACGAGCTCCACGAGGCCCTCACCGGCGAGCCCGCCGAGGACGCCGACTGGCCGACCGTCGACGAGCGCCTCGAGAGCACCCGCGCGGAGGTCGAGGAGGAGCTGGTGGAGTCCCTCGTCGACGACGTGCGCGAGGTCGTCCAGGTCACCGGCACCGAGCCGGAGACGGTCCATGTCTACTCCGCCGCCGGGTGGAAGCAGCGGGTCCTCGACGCCGTCGTCGAGGTCGGCCCCGACCGCGGCGCCGTGATGGGGACGGTGATGGACGACCCCGACCTCCGCGAGCGCGGCGACGCGGTGAACGACCTCGTGGGATCGCTCGTCGAGTCCGTCCGGGGCCGCGACGACGCGGCGCTGGCGGCGCTCGCCGACCTGGACGAGACGGCGGTCTACGAGGGCGCCGCGGACTTCCTCGGCGCGGAGTTCGACGCCGAGATTCGGGTCGTCCCGGAGGACGAGACCGGCGACGAGAAGGCCACACAGGCCGAACCCCTCCGGCCGGCCATCCGGCTGGCGTAGTCTCGACACCACTTTGGGCGGGCCCCGCGGAGCCCCGCCATGGAGCGCCAGGACCTCTCCCTGCACAACGTCGCCGAGCTGCGGCCCGGCGGCGACGTCGACCCCGACCTCGCCGGCGGCGAGCACCTCCAGCGCCTCCCGGAGTCGGTGCGCGAGGCACTCAACTGGGCCGCACAGGAGCGCTACCAGCATCCCGCAGGCGTCGAGGTGCGCGTCGTCCAGACCGGCGACGAGGCAATCGAGGTGACCCTCTCGGCGTCGGCGCGGAGCCCCGTCGAGGTGTTCTGGGGGCCCTTCCAGGAGCGCCGCGTCGAGATCGGCCCCGGGCGGTCCACGCTCGCACTCGACCAGCCCGACCCCGTGGCCGACCTGCGCCCCGAGGTCGCGGCCGACCAAGCCTTCTCGCCGGACGTCTGCCGCATCCGCTTCGCCGGCGCCCACCGGGGCGGCGTGGTGGGACTCCACGGCGCGAGCGGACCGCGGCGGCCGCCCGACGACGACGAGGTGCCCGACCGCACCCTCCTCGCCTACGGCACGTCCATCACGGAGGGCGAGGCACCGAGCGCGGAGCACCTCGCGTACGTCAGTCAGACTGCACGGCGCCTCGACGCCGACCTCCGGAACCTCGGCACGTGTGGCTCGGCGTACTGCGAGCCCGAGGTGACCGACTACCTCGCCGAGCAGTCCTTCGACGTCGGCGTGCTCGCGCTGTCTGTCAACATGATCGACAGCTTCGAGGTGAGCGAGTTCCGCGAGCGCGCGGCCTACGCCGTCGAGACGGTGGCCGCGGCCCACCCGGAGACGCCCGTCGCCGCGGTCACGCTGTACCCGTACTACGACGACCTCCTCGTCGACGGCGACGACCAGCGCTCGGCGGCGTTCCGCGAGACGCTCCGCGAGGTGGTCGCCGAGGCCGACCGTCCGAACCTCCACCTGCTGGAGGGACCCGACCTGCTGGACCCGTCGGGGCTCCGCGCCGACGTCCTCCACCCCGGGGACGCGGGGATGGTCCAGATGGGCGAGCGGCTCGCGGCGGCGCTCGCGGACCTGGAGTAATACTCAGACGCCGAGCAGGTCGATCGTCGGTCCCACGTCGGCGTCGTCGACGGCCTCGTACGCGACGACCGCGGCGGCGACGTCCTGGATGGCGAGCCCGGTGCTGTCGAAGACGGTGACGCCGGTCTCGGCCGTTTGCCCCGGCAGGTCCCCCGCGACGACCGCGCCGAGCGTGCCGTGGAGGTCGTCGTCGTCCAGGACGCCCGCCGACCACGGGACGTTGATCTCGCCGGAGTGGGTGCACTGCTCGTACTCGTCGACCACGATGGTGGCGTCCCTGAGGAGGTCGTCGGCCAGTTCGTGCTTGCCCGGGGCGTCCGCGCCCACGGCGTTCACGTGGGTGTGCTCGCCGACGTCGGTGGGCTCGACGATGGGCGACTCGACGGGCGTGATGGTCGAGAGGACGTCGCAGTGCCCGGCCTCGCTGACGGTCCCGCCGCGCACGTCGATCACGTCCTCGTGAGCGTCGACGAACGCCGCCACCCGCTCCGGGTTGCGGTCGTGGATCACGACCTCCTCGATGTCCCTGACCACGCTGATGGCGGCGAGTTGCGTCACCGCCTGGGCGCCCGCACCGACGATGCCCAGCGAGTCGGCGTCGGGCGGCGCGAGGCGGTCGGTCGCCACCGCCGACGCCGCGCCGGTGCGCCGCATCGTGAGCTCCCGGCCGTCCATGACGGCGAGCGGGTAGCCGTTCGCGGGGTCGGCCAGGACGTAGGTGCCAAGCACCGTGGGGAGGTCGAAGCGGTCGCGGTTGTCGGGGTGGACGTTCACCCACTTCACGCCCGCGGCCTCCCAGTCCGTCGGGGCGGTCCCGCGCCACGGACGGGTGGGCAGGGAGACGTCGCGGACGTCGACGTGGGCGGGCATGGACCGGAAGTCGCCGCCGTGGTCCGGGAGGTCGACGTAGCTCTTCGGTGGCATCGTCGCCGCACCGCGGTGGAAGGCGGCGAACGCGGCCTCCACCGCGTCGATCACGGCGGGGAGCGGGGCGTAGGTCGCCACGGCCTCGTGGTCGACGAGCCTCGTGCGGTACTCGCTCATGGTCGTCGGTTCGGGCGGACGGGCCTTAGTTCACGGCGGCCGCGCAGGAGAACAGCTGTTACTGACGGCGGGGCCGAGAGAACGCGAGAGTAGTGGTCAGTCGACGACTGCGGCGATGCTGGCTCGTGCGGGGGCGTGGTGGCCGGGCCGGCCGGGCTTACATCCCGCCGCCCATGCCACCCATGCCGCCCATACCGCCCATGCCGCCCATACCGCCAGCGCCGCCGGCACCGCCGGCGTCCTCCTCACCCTCGGTGGAGAGATCGCCGGCCGAGATGATGTCGTCGATTTTGAGGACGAGGTTCGCGGCCTCGGTGGCCGAGGAGACCGCCTGCTCCTTGGCGTGGGCGGGCTCGACCACGCCGGCCTCGTAGGTGTCCTCGACGTCGCCGGTGAACACGTCGAGCCCGGCGTTCCGGTCGCCGGCCTCGTGGGCGGCGCGGAGGTCGACGAGGGTGTCGATGCTGTCCAGGCCGGCGTTCTCGGCCAGGACGCGGGGCACCAGCTCGAGGGCGTCGGCGAACGCCTCGACCGCGAGCTGCTCGCGGCCGGAGACGGAGTCCGCGTAGTTGCGCACGCGGTCGGCGACCTCGACCTCGACGGCGCCGCCGCCCGGGAGCACGCGACCGTCACGGACCGTCTGGGCGACGACCTCGAGGGCGTCGGTGAGGCCGCGCTCGAGCTCGTCGACGACGTGCTCGGTGGAGCCGCGCAGGAGGAGGGTGACGCCGTTGACGTCCTCCTCCGCGCTCTGGACGTAGAACAGCGTGTCCTCCTCGAGGCGACGGGCGCTGTCGTGGTGGACGCCCGTCGTCACGCTGCCCGCGCGGAGGTGGTCGGGCCGGAGGCTGTCGAGGTCGGTCACGACCGGCGCGCCCAGGACGGTCTGGAGGAACTCGACGTCGGACTTCTTCACGCGGCGGAAGGCCAGCACGCCCTCCTTCGCGAGGTAGTGCTGGGCCATGTCGTCGATGCCCTTCTGGCAGAA
>JBDGTC010000108.1:3865-4544 GCA_042217215.1 Halobacteriaceae archaeon | reverse complement strand
GGCAGCCCGGCGAGGGGATGCTCGTCGAGAAGCCCTTCGGCGTCGGCTACACGCTGAACCTCGCGAACTGGCGGTCGTGGGTGGTGCTCGTCGTCGCGGGCGCGATGCTTCTCCTCGAGCAGCAGTCGGGCGAGGCCGCCGAGACCGCGGACGCGGCCGACGAGCCGGTCGAGGTCGTCGTCGACGAGTAGTGCTGCGCTACGTCACCACCAACGAGGGGAAGGTCCTCGAGGCACGCGAATACCTCGACGGCGTCGCCGCGGTGGAGCCGGCCCACTACGACTACGTCGAGGTGCAGGCAGACGACCTGGAGACCATCGCGCGCCGGGGCGCCCGCGACGCCCACCGCGCGCTCGGGGAGCCGGTCCTCGTCGACGACTCCGGCCTGTTCGTCGCGGCGCTCGATGGCTTCCCGGGCCCGTACTCGTCGTACGTCGAGGACACCCTCGGCATCGAGCGCGTCCAGCGCCTCGTCGCCCCGGAGGACTCCCACCGCGCCCAGTTCCGGTGCACGCTGGCGTACGCCGAGGGCCCGGAGGGTCCGGCCGGCCTCGCCGACCGCCCCGGCACGGCGGTCTCGGGGGAGGCCGCCGCGGGCGAGGCCGCGGGCCGCACTGGCGGGCCCGACGGCGACGCGCCCGGCGAGGACTCCGGCACCGCCGGCGACGCCGTCTTCGTC
>JBDGTC010000108.1:0-3855 GCA_042217215.1 Halobacteriaceae archaeon | reverse complement strand
GGGCGAGGGCGGGTTCGGCTACGACCCCATCTTCGCGGTCGACGGCACGACGTTCGCCGAGATGCCCACCGAGCGGAAGAACGCCCACTCCCACCGCGGCCGCGCGCTCGCGGCCTTCGCCGACTGGTTCGCCGAGCGCGGCACCTGACGCCCCCGCTCGACGCCTCACTCCTCGACCGCGCGGTCGGCCGCCGGCTCCAATTTCGTCGGGTCCACCGTCGCGGCGAACGCCCCCGGCGTCTTCACGCTCGTCTCCACGTGTCGCTTGACCGCGAGCCCCGCCGCCACCCCCGTCAGTGACTCGTCGAGGGTGAGGACGTGGCCGGCGCCGGTGGCCCGCGCCGCGGCGAAGGCGGGGTGGTTCCCGGCCGGCACGGCGACGACCGTCGCGAGCGCCGCCACGGCCGCGCGCCAGTCCCGCGCCAGCCCCTCGTCGCCCATCGTCGAGGCGACGACGGCGGCCGCGTCGTCGAGGAGGGGTCCCGCGGCGACGAGCGTCAGCGCGTCGTGGTCACGGACGAGGTCCATGGCCACCCGGCTGTCGCCGCCGACCAGGAGGTCGGCCGCGAGGACGTCGGCGTCGGCGACGACCCGTCCGGGGTCGGGTCTGTCCCCCGCCGCGCCGTCGACTGGACCCTCGGCCGCCGCGTCGGTGTCCCCGCCACCGGGCGCGGGCGGTGGGTCCTCGGCCCCGCGTCGCTCGGCGAGCGCGGAGCGCACGTCCTCGACGGTCACGCCGCTGCCCGCGGCGCGCGCCCGCTCGAACAGCGCGGACCAGTCTCCGTCGGCGGGGCCGCTCGGGGGTGGCATCGTCGGGCGTGGGCCGGCCCGGGCCAAAGGTCTGCCGGGCCAGCCGCGGCTGGCGGGCGAGGCGAAAGGGAGGGGAGGTGGGGAGTGCGGGCGCGTTGAGGGAGGATGGGAACGAGTTGGAGCTCCGACGCGCCCGGGCGAAGGTGGCAGTGCTGATACCATAAAACTGCGTCAGACGGAGAGGTGACGGGTGCGTGCTTCGACCGAGCGTGCCCCGCGGCGCCGTCAGGCGCCCGCGGGACCGCGAGGGAGAAGCACGTGACGCGCAGCGGTGAGGCGCCTGCCAAGGCGCCGAGCCGCGAGCAAGCGGTGGGCGGGCGGGTGTCGGCGGAGCCGACCGCGCCGGCCCACCGCGCGGCGTCGCCCCGAGCGCCACCGTCTCACCGCCACCGCCAGCCCACGGCCCGGCGTGGCCGGAGCGCCCGCGGGCTCAGCCAAGACGGGCGCCACCCCTCAGAAGTGACTCAGCTTGTCCCGCCGGTAGAGGTCCAGCTCGTGCACCACGTTCGGCGGCTCCTGCCGCGCGGCGAAGGCGATGGCGTCGGCCACCTCGTCCGGTTCGGTCACCTCGCCCGGCGCGAAGCGCTCCGCCTGCGCGTCGCCCTCCGCGTCGCCGAACTGCGTGCGGACCTCCGTCGGGTTCACGACGGTGACGCCGACGCCGTCCTCGCCGACGCTGCCGGCGAGCGAGTGGGCCAGCCCGCGGGTCCACCACTTCGTCGCGGCGTACACCGGGCTGCCGGGCCGCGGGTACTCGCCGGCGAAGGAGGCGACGAAGATCAGGTTCCCGCCGGTGGCACGGAGGTGGGGGATGGCCGCACGCGAGACGAAGAACATCCCGTCGCAGTTGACGTCCATCATCGTGCGGTACTGCTCGGTCGTCATCTCCTCGACCGGTGCGTCGCGGCCCAGGCCGGCGTTGCTGACGACGACGTTCAGGCCGCCGAACGCCGCGACGGTCTCGTCGACGGCGGCCTCGACCGCCGACTCGTCGGTGACGTCCGTCGGGAGGACGAGGGCGGTGGCGTCGGTCGCCGCCTCGATCTCGTCGGCGAGCGACGCGAGCGCGTCCTCGCTCCGCGAGGCCAGCGCGACGTCGCCCCCCGCCGCGGCGAAGCGGTGGGCCGTCGCCGCCCCGATGCCCGAACTCGCGCCGGTGACGAGCGTCGCCGCGTCCTCGAGTGCGTCTTCGTCTGCCATGCGGAGACCGACGGCCCCCGGCCACATAGGTGGGCGGGGCGGCGGTGGCGGGTACTACCGCTGGACTCCGCCGGCGTGGACCGCGACGACCCGACCGGCCCGTGGCGCGCCAGAGTTAACGTGGGGCCCGCCGTACCGCCGTCCATGGCAGCCGGTGACACCTGGCTGAACGCCTTCCTCGGCGCGGTCGCGACCGTAGTGCTCGCCTTCCTCCCGCTCTCGCCGGTCCTCGGGGGCGCCCTCGCCGGCTACCTCCAGGGCGAGGACGCCGGCGCGGTGCGCGTCGGCGCGCTCTCTGGCGCGCTGGCGGCGATTCCGATGGCCGGCGTCTTCGTGCTCCTCGGCGGGGTGTTCGCGGCGCTGCCGTTCGGCGTGGCGCTCCTCGACGGTCCGGTCGGCCCGACCGGGGCGTTCTCCGTGCTGGCGCTCCTGTTCGCCGCCGCGATGTTCGTCTTCACGGTCGCGTACACCGTCGGCCTGAGCGCTCTCGGTGGCCTCGTCGGCGGCCGTGTGGCCGGGGAGTCCGGGCAGTAGCGCCACCGCTCGCCGCGCCGGTCGCCGCCACCGCGACTGTCGCCCCGTCGTGCTTTTTGTGCCCGGCGCGCGTGGCCCCGCGCATGGCCGACCGCATCGTCGACGCCCACACGCACGCCTGGACCCACGAGGAGGTCATCGCCTGGGAGACCGGCGGGCCGCCCGACGCGGAGCAGATCGTCTACACCGCCGACGACGTCCGCGACGACATGGACCGCCTGGGCGCGGAGCGGGCCTGCCTCGTGGCGACGCCCATCCACGGCACCGGGAGCCCGTACACCCGCCGGGTGGTGGCCGCGCACCCGGAGGAGTTCTACGGCGTGCTCTGGCTCGACTACCTCGCGGACGACGTGGCCGAGCGGGTCCACGAGGCCCTGGAGATCGACAACGTGCTCGGCTTCCGCTTCTACGTGGAGGAGGGCGGGGAGTGGCTCACGAGCGACGCCCTCGACCCGTTCTGGGAGGCGCTGGCCGCCCACGACGCGCCACAGGTGCAGTTCCTCCTCCGCCCCGAGTTGCTCGAGGACGTGGCGACGCTGGCGGGCGAGCACCCCGGCGTGACCTTCGTCGTGGACCACGTCGGCCAGCCGGTGCCGGGCGAGGACCCCGCCGACGCGCCGCCGTGGGCCGCCATCCGGGACGTCGCGGCGCACTCGAACACCTACGTGAAGCTGACCCACACGTCCTCGGACGCGGTGTACCCCTTCAGCGACCTCCACCCGTACGCGCGGGTGCTCCTCGAGGCGTTCGGCAGCGAGCGCCTCCTCTGGGGCTCCGATTTCATCTACCACTTCAAGGAGGCCACGCCGTGGGAGACGCTGCACTTCCTCGACGAGATGTCCTTCCTGTCGACCGGCGACCGTCGGGACCTGCTGCACCGCACCTTCGAGTCGATGCTCCCGTGAGGGGGTCTCCCGGGACGCGGATACCACCCGGGACGGCTGGGCTGTCGTGACGGGGTCGCGTTTATTGTCGCGGCGTCCGAGGGGACCGTCATGAAGCGCGTGGTCTCGACCGGCGACGCACCGGCCGCGGTGGGCGCGTACAGCCAGGCGACCGCGGCAGCGGGGCTCCTCTTCACGGCGGGACAGATACCGATGACCTCCGACGGCGACGTCCTGGCCGACGAGCCCATCGACGTCCAGACGCGGCAGTGTCTCGAGAACGTGAGCGCCATCCTCGAAGAGGAGGGGCTCTCCACCGAGGCCGTGCTCAAGACGACGGTCTACCTCGCCGACATCGACGACTTCGAGGCCATGAACGAGGCGTACGCCGAGTACTTCCTCGACAACCCGCCCGCGCGGAGCGCGG
>JBDGTC010000077.1:0-4647 GCA_042217215.1 Halobacteriaceae archaeon | reverse complement strand
ACCTACGACAGCGCGGCCGTCGACGCCGCGCTCGTCCCGGTGATGCTCGCGGGGAGCATCGCCTTCCCGGTCCACTACCTGATGCTGCGGGGCGACCTGTCGAACCTCTACCGCGAGGTGCAGACCCGCTGGGTGTTCGGGTACATGGCCGCGGGGAGCCTCCTGCTGTGGGCGCTCCTCTACGGGAGCGGGACGTACGACACGCCGCTCGCCGCCCTCAGGTACGGCGTCTTCCAGTTCGTCTCCGCGGCGACCTGCACCGGGTTCCAGACCGCCGTGGACAGCACGAACGTGGCGCTGGGGCGGTGGCCCGCGGCGGGGCAGCTCACCGTCGCGCTCGGGATGGTCGTGGGCGGGGCCGCGGGGTCGACCGCGGGTGGCGTGAAACTCATCCGGGCGATCACGCTCGTGAAGGGCATCGGCCACCGCGTCACCGACGTCTTCTACCCCGAGTCGGCGGTCCGCAGGCTCGAGATCGACGGGCGCCGCCTCGACGAGGCGGCCGCGACGCGAGAGATCCAGGAGGCGGCCATCATCACCATCCTCTGGCTCGCCTTCCTCGCCCTCGGGGTGTTCGTCCTCCTCGTGGTCCTCCCGCCCGGTGCGTACGCTCTCGAGAACGTCGTCTTCGAGGTCGCGAGCGCACAGGGCAACGTCGGCCTCTCGGCGGGCATCACCGGGCCCGACTCGCTCCCGACGGCCGGGAAGGTCGTCTTCCTGTTCAACATGTGGATCGGCCGGCTCGAGATCATCCCCGTCCTCGTGACGCTGCGCGCGCTGTTCACGCGCGGGGGGTTCTACCAGTGACCGACGGCTCGCCCGCCGCGCGCCTCCGCGAGTTCGGCCCCGAGGACCCCGCCTACGACGCGCTCCTCGTCGCGGGGCCGGTGGTCCTCGCGCTCGTCGCGCTACTGGGTCGCTCGACGGTGACGACCGGTCTCGTCGGGGCCTACGTCCTGGCGTTCGTCGTCGCCGTCCTGACCGGCAGCCGACGCTGAGCGGGCGCGTCCCGGCTCCGACGGGCCACCCGCCCTCGAGGGCTGTGCGGCCCCGAACGGGCAGACCTTTTAGCGGCCCCGTCGAAGCCGCCGGCAATGCCACCACGCGTCGTCATCATGGGCCCGCAGGGCGCGGGCAAGGGGACGCAGAGCCGGCGACTGGCCGAGGCCTTCGACGTCGACCACGTCGCGACCGGCGACATCCTGCGCGCGAACAAGGACCTCGAGACCGAGCACGGCACGCCCCGCGAGTACATGAAGGCGGGCGAGCTCGTCCCCGACGAGGTGATGGCCGCGGTCGTGGACGAGGCGCTCGCGGGCCGCGACGGGTACGTCCTGGACGGCTACCCGCGCACGCTCCCGCAGGCCGAGTACCTCCTGGAGGTGGCCGACCCCGACCTCGTGCTCGTCGTCGACGTCTCCGATGCAGTGGCCGTCGAACGGCTCACCGGCCGTCGCGTCTGTGACGACTGCGGCGCGAACTACCACGTCGACTTCGACCCGCCGGCGGAGCCCGGAATCTGCGACGAGTGCGGCGGCGACCTCATCCGCCGCGACGACGACACGCCCGAGGCCATCCGCACCCGCCTCGAGGAGTACCACCGCGAGACCGAGCCCGTCGTGGAGTTCTTCGAGGAGGAGACCGACCTGCCGGTGCGGCACGTCGACGGCGAGCAGTCCCCGGATGACGTGTGGGCGGACGTGAAGATGGCCGTGCGGGCCGAAGCGTAGGAAGCGAGGCCGCGCAGCGGCCTCGAGACGCGAGACGGCGCGGCCGTCGAGCGCCGTGGGCAGCCGCCGAGCGCGCAGTGGGCGCCACCGGACCGGTCGTTTATTACCGACCCCTCTCCTATCCCCGCGAAATGGCACGGATCGCCGACCGCGTCCGGGACCTCATCGAGGAGGACCCGGCGATGGAGGAGGCCGTCGAGGTGGTCCTCGAGCGGGCCGGGGGCGGCGAACTGCAGTGGAGTGACGTCAGCGACGAGCTCACGAGCGGCCAGTGGGGCCGCCTCATCGAGACGGGCGTCCTCGAGGGCGGGGACGAGGGGATGGCCGTCGCCGACCCGGACGCGATCCGCGTCGAGCTCTACGGCGAACCCGAGCCCGCCCGCGAGGGCGGCGCTGCCGCCGCGGGTGCGGCTGGGGGCTCGGGGGTGAGCGACGAGGGCCCGCCCGGCGACAGCTCGTGGTCCACGTGGGACAAGCTCGCCGGCCTCGTCGCGCTCTCGCTGTTCCCCGGCTACTACCTCAACTCCATCCGGAACACCGTCGGGAGCGCCGTGGACGCGGTGCTCGGCCCCCTCGACGCCGTGCTCCCCTTCTACGGCGTCATCCTCATCCTCGCGGTGCTGACGGGGCTGTACTCCACCCTGCTCATGGACAATCTGATGAACGTCGAACGGATGGCGTACTACCAGGACCAGATGCAGGAGATCCAGGACCGCCGCGAGGCGGCCAAGGAGCGGGGCGACGACGAGGCCCTCGAGGAGATCCAGGAGGAGCAGATGGAGGCGATGGCCGAGAACCTCGGGATGTTCAAAGAGCAGATCAAGCCGATGGCGTGGACGATGGTCCTCATCATCCCCGTCTTCCTCTGGATGTACTGGAAGATCGACCGGCTCTCCGCCGCCCAGGGCGTCGTCCTGCCGCTGATCGGCGAGCGCTCCTGGAGCGAGGGCGTCGGGCCGATGCCCTCCTGGATCGTCTGGTACTTCGTCTGCTCGATGGGGTTCTCCCAGGTGCTCCGGAAGGCGCTGAACGTCCGCACCTCGCCGGGTGGCGGGTCGAGCAGTAGCGACGACGAGGGCGCGGCCGCCGGGTCGTAGGCGCTACGGGAACCCACCCGCTCCGCCGACGGCACGCGCGCTCTCCACCACGACGCCACACACGACGAGCAGCCCGGCCGTCACCAGGAGGGCGCCGCCGACCCGCGAGACTGAGAGGTAGAGCGCGGCGCCGACAGCGAGGTCCGCGACGGCGAGGGTGAGGGCTCCGACGGCGGCGGGGACCGGGCGCATCGGTCGAGACTACGCCGTCCCCGCGTAAAACAGCGCCACTAACTCAAAGCAGCCCTTGTGCTTCACCGCCGGTGGCGTGGCGCCCTCCCGGCGGGACGCTGGACGCGGCGCCGTGGAGCGGGTCGCCGCGGCGGCCCGTCGCCGCGGCGGCGGGTCAGTCTTCCTTCGCCGCGGGGTTCGTCACCGCGCCGTTGGCCGCGGAGTCGAACGCCGCGCCGTACTTCGCCAGTACGCCGCCGGCGTAGGCCGGCTCGGGCTCCGGCCGGTCGGCGAGGCGCTCGGCGAGCTCCGCGTCGGTCAGGCCGACGTCGATCCGCCGGTCGGGGACGTCGATGGTGACCTCGTCGCCGTCCTCGAGTGCCGCGATCGGTCCGCCGACGAACGACTCGGGGGCGACGTGGCCGATCATGGGGCCGCGGGTGGCACCCGAGAAGCGGCCGTCGGTGAGGAGCGCGACGTCGTCCTCGTGACCCTGGCCGACGACGGCCGCGGTCACGCCGAGCATCTCGCGCATCCCGGGGCCGCCCTGGGGCCCCTCGTTCCGGATCACGATGACGTCGCCGGACTCGACGTGGCCCTCCTGGACGTAGGCCATCGCGGACTCCTCGTTCTCGAAGACGCGGGCCGGGCCCTCGTGGTGGAACGCCTCGTCGCCGGTGACCTTCAGCACCGCGCCGTCGGGGGCGAGGTCGCCATTCAGGATCTTGATGGCTCCCTCGCGCTTGAAGGGATCGTCGACGGGGCGGAGGAACGGCTCGTCGATCTCCTCGTCGGCGGGGAGGTCCAGCGTCTCGAGCTCCCCGGCCAGGGTGCGTCCCGTGACGGTCATGGCCGAGCCGTCGAGGTACCCGCCCTCGAGGAGGCGGCGGAGGACGACCGGGACGCCGCCGACCTCGTGGAGGTCGTTCATGACGTGGGTGCCGCCTGGCTGGAAGTCCGCGATCTTCGGTGTGCGCTCTGAGATCTCGTCGAACTCCTCGATGGTCAGGTCGATGCCGGCCTCCGCGGCCATCGCGAGGAGGTGGAGGACGGCGTTGGTCGAGCCGCCGATGGCGACCTGGAGCGCGATGGCGTTCTCGAAGGAGGCCTTCGAGAGGACGTCCGAGGGGCGGCGGTCCTCGACGACGACCTCGTGGGCGAGTTCGCCCGCCCGCTCGGCGACCTCGTAGCGCTCCTCGAACTCCGCGGGCGGCGAGGCCGAGCCCAGCGGCGCGAGACCGATGGCCTCGCTGATGGACGCCATGGTGTTGGCCGTGAACATCCCGCCACAGGAGCCCGCGCCGGGGCAGGCGTTGCGCTCGAGCTCGTCGAGCTCCTCCTCGCTCATCTCGCCGGTGGCGTAGGCGCCGACCCCCTCGAAGACGTTCTGGATGGTGACCTCGCGGCCGTCGTGGTGGCCGGGCATGATGGACCCGCCGTAGAGGAACACCGAGGGGAGGTCGGTGCGGATGGCGGCCATCATCATGCCGGGGAGGTTCTTGTCGCAGCCCCCGACGGTGACGAGGCCGTCCATGCGCTCGCCGAAGGAGACGAGTTCGACCGAGTCGGCGATGACCTCGCGCGAGATGAGCGACGCCTTCATCCCCTCGGTCCCCATCGAGATGGCGTCGGAGATGGTGATGGTGCCG
>JBDGTC010000068.1:0-4682 GCA_042217215.1 Halobacteriaceae archaeon | reverse complement strand
ACCCGCGTCCCAGCCTCCACAAGGCTGGAGGATAACCACTACCCCAACCCGGACGCGCACCCCGAGGTAACCCGCTGTAGCCCAAATACGTTACGTTCGGGCGGCGGTCCCGACGCGCTTTTCACCCGTTTGCCCCTACGACCGCAGACACCGCCGTGGCCATCACCGACAAGATCTACGTCAAGAACCACCGCCAGCTCGCCGCCCAGCTCGAGACCTCGCTCCCGCGCTCGGCGTTCGCCGGCGCGACGCTCGACCTCCTGTTCCAGGGCGAGGGGCTCGCGGAGCTGGACGAGGCGAGCCGCGAGCGCGTGCTCGCGTTCGCGGAGGACTTCCTCGACTGCGACTGCGACACCAACCCCTACTGTGGCCACCCGGAGGAGAAGTTCGTGCGCTACCTCCTCGAGCTGCGCGCCGAGGGGATGGGCCCCGACGCCATCGTCGACGCCATGACCGCGGAGTACATGGTCTACGCGTTCCCGGGCGACGTGCTCTCCTTCCTCGACGACGCCATCCGCACGCTCGAGGCCATCGAGGCCGTGGCCGAGGTCGACGGTCGCGAGGAGATGGCCGACCGGGCGCGCCAGCGGCGCGGCGAACTCACGTAGGGGACGGTCGCCGGGCGGCGAGGATCGAGCTGCGCCGTCAGGCCCCGCCGGGCCCGACCGCGGGCTCGTCGACGGCGTCGGCCGTCGTCTCGTCGCTGCCAGCGCCGTCCGCCGGCGCCGCACTCGCGGCGTCGTCCTCGCCGTCGAGGCTCTCGAGGGCCTGGATGGCGCCGTGCTTGTAGCGGTCGACGTCCAGGTCGTACTCCTCGGCGGCCATCCGGGCGTACTCGGCGGGGGCCGCGTCGCCGGCGACGCGCTCGAGCGTGCGCTCGGCGGTCTCGACGACCCAGCGGTCCCGCGTCGTCTCGTCGACGACGTTGATGGACTCCGGGCGGACGGAGACGTTCACGGTGCCGTCGTCGGTCTCGTAGGTCCGTGGCTTGCCCACCACGGCGACGTACGCCGGCGGCTCGACGTCCCGGAGCGCGCTCGCGGCCTCGGGCTGGTACTGGCCGGCGTAGACGAAGAACGTGCCCGTGGGGTCGACCACGCGCCCGCGCCAGTACTCGCTGTCCTCGCCGACGTCCTCGGTCTCGGTGAGCGTGCCGACCACGAAGACGCGGTTGGCGCGCTCGCCCGTCGGGAGGAGCAGGTAGACCGGCGCCCGCTCGTCGTCTGACTCCTTGAACGTGTGCTCGGCGTCGTTGAACTCGTCGGCGAACACGCGCCGCGCGACCTCTCGGGTGGGGATCTCCTGGCTCATGTCACATCGACCTCGCCTTGATCAGCGCCGCGTCGTGGTCCACCGGCCCACTCAGCCGCTCGGTGTCGTCGGCGAGGAGGTACCGGCCGAAGGCGGGCCCCGTGACCGAGAAGTACCGGCCGAGGAGCTGGTCGCGGAGGTCGTCCGCGACGACGGTGGTGTCGAGGGCGTCCATCGCGCGCTGCTTCGCGTCCTCGAGGGTGGTGTCCGCGAGGGCCTCGGTGGCCTCGCGGTCGAAGATGACCTCCTGGACGGTCTCGCCGTCGTCGAGGACGCCCTTGATGCGGAGGTCGAAGCTCCCCTCGACCTCGCCGTGCTCCGAGCACCGGCCGTTCTGGAGCACGCGCGTGCAGTCCTCCTCGGGACAGCGCTTGATGAGCCCGCTACCCGACTGGATGGCGACCAGCGCGCCCTCGAAGGTCTGGTCGTCGTTCCCGACCTCGATCTCCTCGTCCGGGAGGTGCTCCACGGTGGTCGTGCTGTTGAGCTTCACCGAGAAGCGCCCCTCGTACTCGTCGGTGACGACGCTCCCGAGGCGGTAGACCTCGCCCTCCTCGAGCGTGGGGACGTCGGACTTGGCCCACGAGGTGAACTTGATGGTGCCCGTCTCGTCGCCGAGCAGGCCGACCTGCGCGACGGCGTCGCTTCTGGCCTCCCAGAGGTCGACGACCGTCGCGGTGAGGTCCACCCACTGCTCGGGGCGGTCGATGCTCGCCACGTCGACGGACTCGCTGCCGCCGGCGAGGTCGTCCCGGCTCAGGCCCGCCTCGTCGAGGTAGTGGTTCTCGACGCTCCGGCGCGCCTCGTCGAGGGGCACGGAGTAGTCGGAGACGAGTCGCTGGAGGCGATCGGCCACGTCCTCCTCGGTCACGTCGAGGTCGTCCTCGAACTGGTCGTGTATCTCGGCCGCGTGTTCGCGTACGTCGCTCATGGTGGTCCGTCTCCGCTCGTTTTTCGGGTGGGAGACGTGGCGGGGTTGGCGCCCGACCGTAGTTAAAGTGTCGCGAGGGGAGCGGAAGTGGTCCGGCGGCGGACATCACGCGGGCGCCCGTCCGGCAGTGGACATTTCACCCCACCGCGCGTCGCCGGCCCATGAGCGACGCCGAGCCGACAGTCGCCGTCCTCCTCGCCGGCGGGGTCGGCAGCCGGCTCTACCCCGCGAGCCGGCCGTCGCGGCCCAAGCAGTTCTGCGCCTTCGGCGGCGAGCGCACCCTGCTCCGCCGCACCGCCGACCGCGTGGACTTCGCCGACGCGGTCTACGCCGTCACCCGGGAGCGCTACGCCGACCGCGTGGCCGACGCGGTCCCGGAGGCCACGGTACTCACCGACCCTGGGCTCGACACCGGGCTGGCGCTGGCCGTCGCGACCCGCGCCGTCGCCGAGCGCGAGGCCGGCGACCCGGTGGTCTGTGCCCTCCCCACCGACCACCACGTCGCCGGCCCGTTCGCCCGGACCGTCGGGCGCGCGGTCGGCGTGGCCCGGTCGACGGACGGCCTCGTCTGCCTCGGAGTGGTCCCCGATGGTCCGGCGACGGGCTTTGGCTACGTCGAGCCCGCCCGTCCGGTGGCACCGCCGGAACCGGCGGACGGCGACGGGGCCCCGGGAGAGGTCAGACAGTCCGGGGCCTGCCAGCACGCCCGGGTCGAGCGATTCGTGGAGAAACCCGACGCCGCGACGGCGCGCTCGCTCGTCGACGCGGGGTGTCTGTGGAACGCCGGCGTGTTCGTCTGGCGGCCGGCCGCGTTCGAGCGCGCCGCGGCCGACACCGCGCTCGGTCCTCTCGTCGACGCGCTCGCCGACGGCGACCCGGAACGCGGGTTCGCGGCGGTCGACCCGGTCAGCGTGGACCGCGCCGTGATGGAGCGCACCGAGGAGGCCCACGTCGTCCCCGCCGCGTTCGAGTGGGACGATCTCGGCACGTGGGACGCCGTCGGACGGCACCTCGCCGACGCAGACTGCGAGGGAGACGGCGCGAATTCCACGCTCGGGGACGCCACTGCGCTGGACGCGTCCGGGAACGTGCTCGCGACCGACGGCGAGACCCACGTCGGCGTCGTGGGCGCGGACGAGCTCGTCGTGGCCGCGTACGGCGACCGGGTCCTCGTCGTGCCTCGCGACGAGTCCGAGCGCGTGCGCGACCTCGTCGCGGCCCTCGACAGCGGGACCGGCGACGTCGCCGCCGGTGGGCCGATCGGCGACGAACCGAGTGACGGCGACGGAGAAGGGACGGCGTAGAACGGGTCGCGGCTCGCCGGAGCGGCCGCGAGAACGGGGGTCCGCGACGGGTCGTTTGCCGACTGTCCGCGACGGGGCTACCCGCCCCAGAAGTTGTCCCGGCTGCCGAGCCGGGGCGCGTCGTCCGCCTCGTCGGCGTCCCCGGTGGCCTCTTCCTCGGGCTCTTCGCCCTCGGCACTCCCCTCGTCCTCGTCGGGCTCCATGGGGAGCTTCTCGACGAGGTCGGCGCGCGCGTAGTTCGGCTTGATCGTCTCGATGCGCACCTTCGCCCGCGCCTCCGGGAGGACGCCGTCGACCATCACGACGAAGCCGTCCTCGGTGTGCCCGATGCCCGCGCCGCTCTCGTGGAGGTCGGTGACGTCCACGACGAGCTCCTCGCCCGGCACGACGGGCGCGGTCTTGAGGTCCTCGATGGGCTGGCCGTAGTGGTTGCACCACTCCTTCCCGCCCCGGTCGCCGTAGTACTGGCAGCCCATGCCCTCGATGCGCTCGGAGAAGCTGGGGCAGTCGTCGGCCAGCGGACAGTCGGGCATGCGGAGAACTACCCGCGGCAGCGGCTAAACGCTTGCGGCCTCGCCCGTCCGCTCGGGTCGCGTGTCGCCGCGTCGCTCGCACCGCGGCGCGCCCCGTCACCGCTCCCGAAAGCAGATATACCGACGCCGCCTATCACCGGTGGACGATGTTGCTGGTCCTCTGTGTGGACCTCGACGACGACCTCGGGCGGACCGGCGGGGTCGAGACCCCGGTGGTCGGCCGCGACGCCGTCGAGGACGCCGCGGTCCGCCTCGCGACCGCGGACCCGGAGGACAGCGACGTCAACGTGCTCTTCGAGGGGGTCCACCTCCACGACAGCGTCGACGAGCCGGTCGAGGTGGCCGCCGTCGCCGGGGCCGAGCGCGCCGACGTCGCCGCCAACCGGCGGGTCGGCGCGGAGCTCGACGCCGTGCTCACGAGCCTCGACGCCGCGGACGTGCGCGCCGTGGTCGTCACCGACGGCGCCCAGGACGAGTCGGTGCTCCCCGTCATCCGCTCGCGGGTGACTGTCGACGGGGTCCGGCGCGTCGTGGTGCGCCAGGCCGCCGACCTCGAGTCGATGTACTACACCATCAAGCAGGTGCTCGACGACCCCGAGACGC
>JBDGTC010000027.1:0-4759 GCA_042217215.1 Halobacteriaceae archaeon | reverse complement strand
CGTTCATGCACTCGAAGTACGCCATTTCGGGGGCGTACCCCGCGTCCACGAGCGTCTCGAAGCCGTGCTTCACGAGGCTGGTGACGCCGCCACAGAGGACGGCCTGCTCGCCGAAGAGGTCGGTCTCGACCTCCTCGCGGAACGTGGTCTCGACGACCCCCGCGCGGGCGGAGCCGATGGCGTGGGCGTACGCCAGCGCCTCGGCCTTCGCCTCGCCCGTGACGTCTCGGTAGACCGCCACGAGCGCGGGCGTGCCCTCGCCGCGCTCGTAGTCGCGCCGGACGATGTCGCCCGGGCCCTTCGGGGCGACCATCGTGACGTCGACGTCCGCGGGCGGCTCGATCTGGTTGTAGTGGATGTTGAACCCGTGGGCGAACATCACGGTGTCGCCGGCGTCAAGTTCGGGCTCGAGGGCCTCGAAGACCGCGGGCTGGACGGTGTCGGGCACCAGGATCATCACGACGTCGGCCTCGCTCGCCGCGTCGTCGGGCGCCGCGACGCGCAGTCCGTGCGAGCGGGCGTCCTCGCGGGACGCCGAGCCCTCGCGGAGGCCGACCACGACGTCCACGCCGCTGTCCGAGAGGTTGCGGGAGTGGGCGTGGCCCTGGCTGCCGTAGCCGATGACGGCCACCGTCTTGTCGTCGATGTGCGAGCGGTCCGGGTCGTCCTCGTAGTAGACTGGCGTCGTGAAGTCCTCGCTCATGTTGTCTCCGCGGCGCCTCGTGCGAGCGCCGCCGTACCCGTGCGCATGACTTCGCGCACGGTAAACCGTTCGAATGTCTCCAGCGCGCTGTCGACCTCGCGCTCGCTGCCGGTCAGTTCGACGGTGATGGTCTCGGGGCCGGCGTCGACGACCTCGCCGCCGTACATCTCCGCGACGGCCTGGACCTCCGCCGGGTCCTCGGCCGCGACCTTCACGAGCGCGAGCTCGCGCTCGAGCGCGTCGCCCTCGAGCTCGCTGACCGCGATGACCGGGATGAGCTTCCGCAGCTGCTTCTTCGCCTGCTCGACGCCCGGCTCGGGCTCCTCGATGACCATCGTGATGCGGGCGTACCGGTCGTCCTCGGTGGGCCCGACCGCGAGGCTCTCGATGTTGAACTGCCGGCGGCTGAAGAGTCCGGACACCTTCGAGAGCACCCCGGGCTCGTGGTAGACGAGCGCGGAGAGCACCGCCCGCCGCGGCTCGTGGGTGACCTCGACCTCGGGGTCGATGCGGAAGCCCTGCATGTTGCGCCGCCCCTCCGGGTGTGGCCGCTGGTCGGGGGCCGGGCCCTGCAGGCCGCCGTCGCCGGCCGCGCCGGTCCCGCCGTCGGCGGCTGTCTCTGTGCCGTCGGTCCCGGTGCCGTCGTCGCCGTCCTCGCGTGCGTGGTCTCCTGTCATGGTCAGAGCTGCTCCAGGTCGCTCTCGCGCAGTGCGAACCGCCCGTTGGCCCCGCCGCTCGGGACCATCGGGAAGACGTTCTCCTCGGGGTCGATGTGGAAGTCGATGACCGAGGGCCCGTCGTAGGCCAGCGCGGCCTCGATGGTGTCCTCGACCGCGTCGTAGGAGTCGACGGCCCAGCCGCGCGCGCCAAAGGCCTCGGCGAGGCGGTCGAACTCCGGACACCACGAGTACTCCGAGGCCATCCGCCGGCCCTCGTAGAACCCGTCCTGCCACTGCCGGACCATCCCGATGTACTCGTTGTTGAGCACGACGACGTTGATGTCGAGGTGCTCGCGGACCGCGACCGAGAGCCCCTGGAGGGTCATCAGGAGCGAGCCGTCGCCGTCGAAGTCGACGACGACCTGGTCGTCATCGGCGGCGTAGCGCGCGCCGATGGCCGCGGGGAGGCCGTAGCCCATCGTCCCGAGGCCGTGCGAGGAGACCCACGTGCGGGTCTCGGTGAACTCCCAGTACTGGCACGCCCACATCTGGTGCTGGCCGACCCCGGTGGTGACGATGGTGTCGTCGGGGGTCAGCTCGTCGAAGGCCTCGACGACGTATTGGGGCTTGAGCGGGCCGTCCTCGGGCGCCTCGTAGTCCATCGGGTACTCCGCCTTCCACGCCTGGCACTGCTCGCGCCACGGGTCGGCGGCCGGCGAGCGGTCCACCGCGTCGTAGAGCTGGTCGATGACCCGGCGGGCGTCGCCGACGAGCGGGTAGTCGGCCTGGACGTTCTTCGAGATCTCCGCGGGGTCGACGTCGACGTGGGCGACCTCCGCCTCCGGCGCGAACGTGTCGACGCCGCCGGTGAGGCGGTCGTCGAAGCGCGTGCCGATGGCGAGCAGGAGGTCGGTGTGGGTCACGGCCATGTTGGCGTACCCGGTGCCGTGCATCCCCGCGAAGCCAAGCGAGAGCTCGTCGTCCTCCGGGAACGAGCCCAGGCCGGGCATCGTCGTGACGACGGGAATCCCGTGCTCGCGCGCGAACCGGCGGAGCTCCTCGGACGCCTCGGCCTTGATGACCCCACCGCCCGCGAGGATGACGGGCTTCTCCGCGCGCTCGATGGCGCGGGCCGCCTCGCTCACGGCGTCCTCGTCGGCCGCCTCCGGCGGGTCGTAGCTCTCGGGGAGGGCCGCCTCGCCGGGCTCGCGGTCGGTGTCGCCCTGGGTGACGTCCTTCGGGAGGTCGACCAGCGTCGGCCCCTGGCGACCCTCGTCGGCGAGCGCGAACGCGGTGCCGACGTCGTCGCCGACGGTGTCGGCGTCGGTCGCGAAGAAGTTCGCCTTCGTGACGGGCGCGGTGACGCCGGTGGTGTCTGTCTCCTGGAAGGCGTCGTTGCCGACGAACTCCGTGGGCACCTGGCCCGTCAGCGCGACGAGCGGGTCGGAGTCCATCGAGGCGTCGGCGATGCCGGTAACGAGGTTGGTCGCGCCGGGGCCCGAGGTCGCGAGCGCGACGCCGGGGTCGCCCGACACGACGCCGTAGGCGTCGGCGGCGTGGGCGGCGCCCTGCTCGTGGCCCATCGTGACGTGGGTCAGCTTGGAGTCGTACAGCGCGTCGTAGACGGGCATGATGGCGCCGCCCTGCACGCCGAACAGCACTTCGACGCCCTGGTTCTCGAGGGCGCGGACGACGCCCTCCGCGCCGGTCTGGACCGGCTCCTGGTCGGCGGACTGCGCCGCGTCGTCGGCTCTGAACTGCTGGTCGGGTGGTGTGTCGCTCATGGTCGGTCTGTCGGTGTCGGGTGGTCGCGGTAGGTGTCGGTGCCGCGGTCGGGTTCGCGGCCGGTGTCGCGACCCGTGGCACGGGCCCGGCGACGGGCGACGCCACGGGTACTCGGGAACTGGACGGAACGCGGGTCGGAGACAGAGGTGTGCAGGGGCGTTACGCCCCTACGAGGACTGCGGCCACGACGGCGGCGTCGCTCGCGACCGGGGCGAGCGCGCCGGGGGTGCCGTCTCGTGGCATCTACCGAGAGAGAAGGGCGCGATGGCTTATAACTGTTGCCGGTGTGAGTGCGTGGCACGCCCACGGCGCGGCGGGATGAGGACGGCTCGGCGGCGTCGCGTACCGGCGGCTGGGCGAGCGTGCGACCCCGGCGCGGTGTTGCCATCTACGCCCGCGCCTCCTCGGTGCGCTCGACGCCGACCTCGGCGGCGAAGTCCTCGAGGTCCGAGAGCGTGACGCGGTTCTTCGCCGCCCCGTGGTCCTTGACCTTCCGGGTGACCCGCGCGACCTCCTCGTCGGTGGGCGCGAAGCCCGCCTCCTCGAGGCGCTTGCGCACGGAGTGGGTGCCGGTGTGCTTGCCGAGCACCAGCTCGCGCGTGGCGCCGACCATCTCGGGGGTCATCACGCCCGGCTCGAAGGTCTCGGCGTTCTCGATGACGCCGGCGGCGTGGATGCCGCTCTCGTGGGAGAAGGCGTTCGCGCCGACGACCGGCTTGTTCGAGGGCGTCGGGACGTCGGACTTCTCCTCGACCATGCGCGAGAGCCGGGTGATGCCCGTCGTGTCGATGCCGGTGTCGACGCCGTACAGCGACTCCGCGGCCATCACGACCTCCTCGTAGGCCGCGTTGCCCGCGCGCTCCCCGATGCCGTTCACCGACACCTGGGCCTGCTCGGCACCGTTCTCGAAGCCCGCGAGGGCGTTCGCCGCCGCCAGCCCGAAGTCGTCGTGGGTGTGGACGTCCACGCGCGCGTCGGTGTGGTCGGTGACGAGGTCGATGAGCGCCCCGAAGCGGGTGGGCGTCGCCACGCCGCAGGTGTCGGGGACGTTGATCCAGTCCGTGCCGGCCGCCGAGACGGCCTCGACGACGTCGACGAGGAACTCCCGGTCGGTCCGGGTGGCGTCCATCGGCGAGTACATCACCTCGACGCCGGCCTCTCGGCAGCGCTCGACCGCGTCGACCGAGCGCTCGAGGACCTCCTCCCGGGTCGCGTGCATGGAGTCCTCGATCTGGACGTCGCTCGTCGAGGAGAAGACGTGGACCATCTCGACGCCGGTGTCCAGCGCCGCCTCGATGTCCTTCTCGACCACGCGCGCGAGGCCACACACCGTCGTGTCGGTGTGGCGCGCGATGTCCCGGACGGCCTCGAACTCCGCGTCGGAGTTCACCGGGAACCCCGCCTCGATGACGTGGGTCCCCATGGCGTCCAGCTGCTCGGCGATCTCGCGCTTGTCGTCGTACGAGAACGACGTGCGCGGCGTCTGCTCGCCGTCGCGCAGCGTGGTGTCGAAGAGCCGAACTGTCTCGATCTCAGCTCGAGAGGCTAACGTGCCCTGGAAGAACTCGGTCCCCCGGACTTGCACCGGGGTCGTCGTGAGACGACATTGTAC
>JBDGTC010000085.1:0-4868 GCA_042217215.1 Halobacteriaceae archaeon | reverse complement strand
GCTCCTGGACCGAGTGGGGCAACCTCGTCGGCGCCCCGGTCGAGACGGGCGAGTAGCGCTCCCCTTCTCGCGTTCTTTCAGAGCACCGCGTTGCCGATCAGCGGCGTCATCAGTGCCTCGATCAGCGCCGCGACGAGCAACAGCACCGCGAGGCCGACCAGCACGTCGAACGCCGCGCGCACGTCGGCGGCGAGGGCCTCGGCGCCGCGACGGCCCCGCAGCGCCGCCCACCCGCGCCGGCCGAGCACGAGACCCAGTCCGCCGCCGACGGCGATGGCGGGGAGCTCGACGACGCCGTGGGGCGCCACGAGCGCGAGGACGGCCGTCGGGTCGGTCACGCCCGCGAGCGCGCCGATGAGCAGGCCGTTGAACGCGAGGTTGGTGAGGACCGGCACGCCCAGCGCGAACCCGCCGTAGGCACTCGTCGCGACGACGGTCCAGTTGTTGATCCAGATCTGGCCGACCATCGAGGGCTCGACCGCCACGGCACCCGCCGTCCCCGGCGCGAGGAGTTCGAGTCCGAGGTCCGCGGTGAGCGTGTACCCCGCGAGCCCGCCGGCGAGGAGCACCGCGGCGGCCGCGAGGTTCGCGACCGGGTGTGCGAGCGCGAAGGTGCGGAGCGCGGCGAGACCGTCGGCCGCGGTCCGGCCGAGCCACCGCGCGGCGCGTCGCAGCCGCCCTTCGGCGCGGGTGAGCCAGGTGCGGTCGGGGCCGGGGTCGGCCGCCGCCGCGTCGGTGGGGGACGTGGCGGCGGCGTCGGTCGCGGGCTCCCCATCCACGACGGAGACGGCCCGCTCCGGCGGCGTCGTGAGGCCGGCGAACAGCGCGGTCTTGAACCCGTCGAACACCATCGGGGCGGCGACGAGCGCGACGAGCGCGGCGGCGCTCGACGCGTCGAGGGCCTCGACCACGACGAGCGCGACGAACAGCGCGACCAGCGCGACGAAGCCCGTCCCGAGGTAGCCGACGAAGGCGTCGGGCTCGTCCCGGACGAAGCCGAGGCTGCGGCGGAGCGCGCCCGGTGCGTCCCGCCCCTCCAGCACCGCGGCCTGCTCGGCGAACCCGAGCGCGAGGTACAGGAGCGGTCCGCCGGGCAGCGCGACGATGACGACGAGGGCGCCGAGGAGGTCCGGCAGGACGCCCAGCAGCGCGAACGCGACGATGGGCACCCCGAGGCCGGCGGCGCCGCGGGCGAGGGCGAGCCCCACGAAGGTCTTGGTGTCGGCGCTCACGCCCCGGACCGCGGCGACGACGGTGTCGTCCTCGCGGCCGCCGACCGTGTCCCCGCCGCTCCCGTCCGGCGACGGGCCGGCGCCCGGGCGGTCGAGGCCGAGCCCCGCGGCGAGGGCGTGGACGCCGGCCGCGGACGCGACCGCGGTGCCCACCACCCACGCGATGGCGGCGGCGGTGACCCCGGAGACGAACAGGCCGACCGCGGCGGGCGTGAGCAGCCCCTCGATGGCGGCGGCGAGCCCCGGCGGGAGCGGTTCGCCGGGGGCGAGGTCGCCCGCCCCGAGCTGGGAGAGCTCCGCGAGCAGGGGCTGGAGGCGCCCCTCGCGGACGAGGACGACCAGCGCGGCGCCGGTCCCGAGCATCACCGGCGCGCGCGCCGCGAGCAGGGCGGCGAAACCGAGGAGGTAGACGGGGACCACGCCACCGCGGACGAGGGGCAGGCGGACGCCCACCCTGGCGGCATCTTCGAGGCGCACGTGTGCGGCGCTCAACGCGGGGGAGGCATATCAAAGGTCTGACTCGGCGCCCCGTTGTGACCGCCGGTGGGGACGACGCCCGCTGGTCGTCCCGGTCTACTCCTGCTCGACCGCCGGCCCGCGCGCGCCGCCCGACGCCATCGCCGCCTCGACGACCTCGACGCGCGGACTGCCACACCGGCGGCAGGTCTCGATCTCCACGTCGGGGTCCGTGTCGTAGGTCTGGCCGCAGTCGTGACACCGGTGGGAGGGCGTCTCCGCGACGGAGGCCCCGGTGACGGTCACCGGGCGGTCGGCGTCGAGGATGACGGCGTGGCTCACGCTCCCGAAGAGGAGGGAGCCGAGCGGCGAGCGCTTCCGCCCGCCGAGGACGACCAGCTCCGCCCCGGTCTCCGTCGCCACGTCGAGGATCTCCGCGGCCGGATCGCCACGTCGGTTCTGGGTGCGGACCGTAATGCCGTCCGCCTCGAGCAACTCGAGTGCGGTCTCCCCGGCATCGAGGTCCCCGGGCCTCCGGGGCTCGCCCTCCGGGTAGACGTGGAGGAGCGTCGCGACGACCTCCTCCTCGGCGGCCGGGAGCCGACGCACGGCCTCGACCTGCGCGCGCGCTCGCTCCTCGTCCTCGTCGATCGGCACCAGGACCTGGTACATGGTACCACGTCTGCTGCGCAGGTCTATAATGGTTTGTCGTGGGGTTCGGGGATGGGTTCCCGCGTGGACCGCACCGGACGGCCCCTGCCGCCCCGACCGCGCCGGCACGGGCCGCAGGGTACAAGCCCGCGCCCCCGGTAGCGATCTCCATGACCCCCGAGGAGTTCCTCGAGGCCGTCCGCGACGAGGGCGAGACCGCCCTCTCGCGGCTCGGGTCCTCGAAGTCGCTGTACGCCGACACCGCAGGCGACCTGGAGCCGCCGGCCGTGCTCCGCTCGGTCGCGACCGCCCACCACCACGCCGCCGCGGCCTTCGAGGGATGGGCCGAGGCGGTGGGTGGCGCCGGCAACGGAACGGACGCGTCGGCCGACGGCCCGACGGACCTCGCGGCCGCGTGGTCCGCGGCGGCCGATCGCGAGCGCGAGGTGGCCAGCGCCGTGGCCGGCGAACTCGACGGCGGTGCTGAGGGCTTCGAGCCCGGCCCCGCGCCCGAGGCGGTGGACGTCCTCGCCGGCCTCGACGCCACGCCGGCCCGCGCCGGCGGCGCCGTCGCGTGGGCGCTCGCGCGGGGGAAGAAGGCCGAGCAGGCGACCGGGTTCTTCGTGGGACAGGCCGACCCCACGACGGCGAGCGCGCTGCGCGACGTCGGCGACGCCCTCGAGCAGCAACGCGACGAGGCGCTCGCGGTGCTCGGGTCGGTCTGCACGGACGAGGAGGACTGGGCGGCCGCCCGGGAGGCGGCCGCGGACGTCCTCGAGGCCGCCTACGGGGAGTACGTCGCGGCGCTCGAGGAGATGGGCGTCAACCCGAAGCCGGTCTGCTGAGCCTCACACGCCGCTGACCGTCGAGCGGTACTCGGTGACCGCCTCGAGGGCGTCGGCGATGGCCTCGGCGACGTCCCCGCCGGTCTCCTCCTCGAGCGTCTGGAGCGCGCGCATGTGTCGCGCGAGGCGGCCGTGGTCCGGGCCGCGGTCGGCGGTCGCGAGGGTGGCCAGCTGCTCGGACTGGTCGTACAGTCGCTTTTCGACCTCCTCGTCGCCGACGGCCTCGGCGGCGGTGCGCAGCGACGCGCTCGCCGACTGGAGTTGCTCGCGTGTCATGGGTCCACCATGGCGGGGGACCGACTAACCACTTGCGCACCCGTCTCGTCCCCCGGCGACGGGTGGGGGCTGGTAACACAAGGGATCGCTTGTCCTACGGGCAGTCCCATGAGCCCTCCGCCCGCGGTGGTCGGCATGACGACACGAGACGCCCTCTCCCTGTCCGGGGCGCAGTCGGCCACCGAACTCGAACTCGTGGTCACGGCAGGTGCGGCCGCGACGGTGGGGTCGGTGCTGGTCTTCCTCGGCGTCACGGACCTCGTCTCGCTGGTGTACGGCTACCGGCCCGTCGAGACGGCGCTCGTGGTCCTGTACGGACGGGCGTTCCTCGCCGCGCTCGCCGGCTGGTCGTCCCTGTGCTGGGCGCTGCTCCGCGTGGGACGGGGGATACTCGCGCGGCCCTGAGCCCCCTCGAGCAGGCACGTTTTGTAGCTCCACGCCCTACCCACGACAACCGTGTCACAGGACGCCGGCCCGCTCTCCCCGGACCGACCCGAGGCCGAGCGGCCGTTCCGCGTCGACGCGCCCTTCGAGCCCGCGGGCGACCAGCCCGACGCCATCGAGGAGCTGGTCGCGGGGTTCGAAGGGGGCGCCGAGAAGCAGACCCTGCTCGGGGTGACCGGCTCGGGAAAGACCAACACCGTCTCGTGGGTGATCGAGGAGCTCCAGCAGCCCACCCTGGTCATCGCGCACAACAAGACCCTCGCGGCACAGCTCTACGAGGAGTTCAAGCAGCTGTTCCCCGACAACGCGGTGGAGTACTTCGTCTCCTACTACGACTACTACCAGCCCGAGGCGTACGTCGAGACCAGCGACACCTACATCGATAAGGACGCCTCGGTCAACGACGAGATCGACCGCCTGCGCCACTCCGCGACGCGCTCCATCCTCACCCGCGACGACGTCGTCGTGGTGGCCTCCGTCTCGGCCATCTACGGGCTGGGTGACCCGCGCAACTACGAGGAGATGGCGCTCCGCCTCGAGGTGGGCCAGCAGTTGGGTCGGGAGGAGCTCCTCGCGCGCCTCGTCGACCTGAACTACGAGCGCAACGACGTGGACTTCACGCAGGGAACGTTCCGCGTGCGCGGGGACACCGTCGAGGTGTTCCCGATGTACGGCCGCTACGCCGTGCGCGTCGAGTTCTGGGGCGACGAGATCGAGCGCATGACCAAGCTCGACCCCCTCGAGGGCGAGCTGAAGGGCGAGGAGCCCGCGGTACTGGTCCACCCCGCGGAGCACTACTCCCAGCCCGAGGAGCAACTCCAGGACGCCATCGAGCAGATCGAGGCGGACATGGAGGAGCGGGTCGCGCACTTCGAGCGCGAGGGCGACCTCGTCGCCGCCCAGCGCATCGAGGAGCGCACCACCTTCGACCTCGAGATGCTCCGCGAGGCGGGCTACTGCTCGG
>JBDGTC010000135.1:0-4928 GCA_042217215.1 Halobacteriaceae archaeon | reverse complement strand
ACGCCGCCGGCGCCCAGATCGGCGGGCTCGGCATCGCGCCCGGCGCCAACTTCGGCCACGGCCGCGTGCTGGCGGAGCCGGTCCACGGCTCGGCGCCGAAGTACGCCGGCGAGGACAAGGTGAACCCGACGGCGATGATCCTCTCGGGGCGCATCATGCTCGAGTACCTCGGCTGGGACGACGCCGCCGAGCTCGTGCGCGACGGCGTCGAGCGCGTCATCGCCTCGAAGCGCGTGACCTACGACCTCCACCGCCAGATCGACGGCGGCGAGAAGCTCGCGACCAGCGAGTTCGCGGCCGCCGTCGCCGACGAGATCGAGGACCTGGCGTAAGGGGGACCCGCTCCCGCCCACGAGGTTCGACCGCGACGCTGGTCTCTCGCCAGCGAATCCGGCACTCAGTACTCGTCGTCCCGTTCGCGGCGCGCCCGGAGCCGGAATGCCAGTTCGTCGAAGACGGCGCTGCGCTCCTCCGGAGAGAGGTCGTCCGGGACGAGCAGGCCCCTCCCCGAGTGCGTCTCGTGTGGACGGAGCATGAGGCCATCAGCCGTGTCCTCCCAGCGAACCTCGTCGCCGGGAGCGAGGTCGCACTTCTCGCGGAGACTCTCGGGGATCGCCACCCGGCCCGCCTCGGTGACGACAGTCGACTCCACCATCGGTGGTTCACAGTTGGAACGGCGCGACAATCAGCGTACCGGGGGAATCTTCTGACCGTCAGTCGCTCTCCCACGGCCGCGCCTCGCGCCGCGGCGGGCTGAACACGTCGACGCCCTCCGCGGGCACGTCGCCCTCGTTCTCGCAGGCGTGGACCTCCCCGCCCGGCACCGCGTAGGTCTCGCCCGCCGCCACCACGTACTCCGCCGGTCCGTCGTCGGCGTCCGGGACCGTGAACGTGAGCGCGCCACGCGTGACGATGCCGACCTGCTCGTGGTCGTGAGCGTGGGCGGGCACGTTCGCGCCCGCGGCGAAGTGGTAGTGCTGCACGCTCATCCGCTCGCCCGCCGCCAGCTGGGTCAGGAAGACGCCGTCGCGGGCCTCGACCGTCTCGGCCTCCGCGCGGTCGACAGTCTGCATGGCGGGGGAGTCGACCGCGGGCGTGCTAAGCGTGGGGGTCGACCGCTGCCGCGGGCGCCGAGCGACGCACAACGTCCCCGCGCTCAGAACGCGGGCGCGACCTCGTCGACGAACAGCTCGGTCGTCCGCCGGTCGTTCTTCGGCGGTTCGATCTGGAGCGCGTCGACGCCGAGGGACTCGTACTCCGCGACCAGTTCGGCGACCTCGGCGGGCGCTCCGACGAGCCCGCGGAACGGTTCGCGGTCGCCCGGCCCGGACTCGGACTCGGCGAGCAGGTCCTCGTAGGCCTCGTGGGCGGCCTCGGTGGTCTCCCGGAGGACCGTCGAGAGGGTGACCGTGAGCTCGAGGTCAGAGAGGTCGCGGTCGTAGCGCTCGCAGTGCGCGGCGAGCACGTCGAGCTTGTGGGCGTACCGCTCGGGGCTCCGGGTCGGCACGTTCCACCGGTCGGCGCGGTCGGCGGCGAGCCGGAGGGTGAGCTCCTCGCCACCGCCGCCGACGAGGACCGGGACGTCCGCGGGCGAGGGTTCGCAGTAGAGGCCGTCGAGGTCGTAGTACTCGCCGTCGTAGTCCACCGGCGAGTCCCGCTCCCACGCCGCGCGGCAGAGGTCGATGGCGTCGCGGCACTGCCGGATGCGCGTGGCGGCGTCGGGGAAGTCGATGCCGACGGCGTCGTACTCGGCCTCGTACCAGCCCGCGCCGATGGCGAGCACGGCGCGCCCGCCCGAGAGCGCGTCGAGCGAGGCGACGGTCTTCGCCAGCATCGCGGGGTTCCGGTAGTGCGTGCAGGTCACGAGCGCCGACAGTTCGAGGTCACTCGTGGCGCTCGCGAGCGCGCAGAGGCCGCTGTAGCACTCCACGAAGGGCTCGTCGTGGTGGCCGTGCCCCGGGAGCTGCCAGAAGTGGTCCATCAGCGAGTACCAGGAGAACCCCGCGTCCTCGACGAAGCGGGCGCGGGCGACCATCGCGTCGCCGACGTCGCGGTCGTCGGGGCTCCCGTGGTAGCGAAAGGAGGCGTTGTGGTAGCCGAAGTCCATACCCGCGGACGCGCTCGGCCGGCACGTAGGTGCCCCGGAGCCGGCAAGCCAGGTGTGGGGAGGGGTCGCGGACGAGGGGCCACCGCGGCCCGGAACAGTCAACACCCGCCGCGCCGACGCACCGGTCATGTACGCCGTCGTGGGGTGCTCGGACTGCTCGGCGCTCTGGGTGGTCGCGGACGACCCCGAGACCACCGAGTGCCCGCGGTGTGGCACGCGGCACACGTTCGATCGCCTCAAGCGCTTCTTCGAGGGGGAGGACCCCGAATCGGCTCGCGAGGCCCGCGCCGCGCTGCTCGCGGACCGCGCGGACGCCGGCGACGCGTTCGCGTCGGGGGCGGCCTTCGCCGAGATGACCGACGCCGCGGACGCGGAGGTCGTCGACGAGGCCGAGCGGCTCGCGGCGGCGGGGATCGATCCGGAGGCGGTCGCGGCGGCTGGCGAGCGCGCGTCGGGCGGTGACCAGTCCTCCGAGAGCGGTGGCGGCACCCGGCGCGAGGTGGTGCTCGCCGCCGTCGAGGCCCTCGACGCGCCGACCGCCGGGGACGTCGCCGACCGCGTCGCCGAGCGCGGGGTGGGCCCGGAGGCGGCACGCGAGGCCCTCGAGAAGCTCGTCCGGGCGGGCGAGGTCTCCGAGAGCCGCGGCGTCTACCGGCGGGTGTGAACGACACCGGAGATGCGGAGACAGTCCCGCCGCCAGCGATGCCCTTCGAACGCCGGGTGACAGACGTGGAGAAGCGAGAACTCGACCGGAGATCAGCCGTCGCCGGCCGTTCGCCGCTCCAGTCCGTCGCCGAGGAGCGCGCCGGCGAGCGCTCCGGCGACGGCCCCACCTGGACCGGACGACGCCCCGAGTGCGCCACCGATTATCGCTCCACCGACGAAGCCGCCGCCCGACGTGCCCTCGCGCTCCTCGAATCGCCTCCCGTCGTCGCGGGAGCGTTCACCGCCGTCGGGCCGGAGCGATTTCGCGTGCAGGTCGTCGACTGTAGTCGCTATCCTGTGAGTCCTACGCGTGAGGACCCATCGCTCACACGATCCCGAGCCCCTGCCAGATGGAGACGGCGAGCGCACAGATGGAGAGCACCAGCTTCAGGAGCCGCAGTGCGCGCTCGAGGGGCGGCCGGCCGGCTGCGCGGTCGCGGCTGGGTCGGTCGGCGGGCGGGCGCGGGGGCGGTCCGGGCATCGGCGGCCACCACTGGGACCCGGAGGCGGGTAAACTGCACCCAGCGGCGCGCCGGAAGTAAAACTGAACCGCGGACGGGGCGGGGCCCCTGTCGGCGGTCGACTCAGGCGGTCCCGTCGGGGTAGGCCACCTCGAAGGGGCCCGGCGGGAGCCGCAGGTCGTCGAGGGCGGACAGCTCCTGCAGGTCGAACAGGACCCGGAGCTCGTCGGTGAGGGGGTAGCCGTTGCAGGAGAGCCGGATGCCCCGGTCCATCAGCTCGCCGGTGAGGATGTGGTCGACGGGCTGGGAGAGCCGGCCCTCCACGAGCGCGACGGCGCAGTTCGCACACGCGCCGCCGCGGCACGCGAAGGGCCACACCCGGTCGTGGCGTTCCGCGGCCTCGAGGAGGGACTCGCCCGCACGGACGCCGAAGGAACCGTGGGTCGCGTCGTCGAGGTCGGCCGCGGCCGCGCGCTCGAAGGTCTCGGTCGCCCAGACGTGCCACCCGCGGGCGGCGACCTCGTCGTAGTCGAGGTACTCCACGGTCGCGGCGGTGACGCGCTCGGCCGCGTCGGTCCCCTCGGTCGGGTCGTGCCACCCGCCGGCCTCCGAGCGCGAGCCGCTGCGTCGCGCAGCCGATCGAGCGGTCCCGGCGGCGGGCGTCCCGGTGCCCGGCGACCGGTCGTCGACGGCGACGCCCTCGCCGCCGTCCGCCGGGTCGCCCGGCCCGGTGAGCCGCTCGTAGGCCTCGTGGACCGCGCGGAACGCGCGCTCCGAACCGCCCTGGTCCGGGTGGACCTCCTTCACGCGCTCCCGGTAGGCCTCGACTATCGCCTCCTCGTCGGCGTCGGGGGGCACGCCGAGGACCTCGTGGGGCGCGGGCACGCCCGGTGGGAGGGCACTGACGGCCAAAAGGCTGGTCCCGGGCAGGTGGAGCCGGCGAGGGGCGCCGCCGGTCCCGCGGCGGACGGACCCGACGCGCGTGCGAGCCGACGCCTCGCTACCGCCCGTGGGTCGCGTGCGCCGACCCGAGGTGGCGAGCGGCGAGCGCCGCGAGGAGGCTCAACTCGCCCGCGAGCGCGCCCGCCGCGACGACCTCCGCGAGCGCGTCGGCGTTCGCGCCCGGCGGGTCACCTCCGCCCCGCACGCCGAGGACGTCCAGCGCCGCGGCCTGGGCGGGCAGCCCCGTCCCCCCGCCGACGGTCCCCACCTCGAGACTCGAGAGCGTGACGCTGGCGTAGAGGGCGTCGCCGCGGTCCTCGACGGTGGTGATGGCGTTCGCGCCCTCGACCACCTGGGCGGCGTCCTGGCCGGTCGCGAGGAAGGCGGCGGCGACGACGTTCGCGACCTGGGCGTTGAACCCGAGGCTCCCGGCCTTCGCCGAGCCGACGAGGTTCTTCCGGGTGTTGGCCTCGGCCATCGCCGCTGGCGTGGTCTTCAGCGTCTCCGCGACCTGGTCGGCGGGGAGGGTGACGTCGGCGGTGACGGAGTGGCCGCGGCCCTCGACGGCGTTGATCGCGGCGGGCTTCTTGTCCGCACAGAGGTTGCCCGAGACGGCGACGAGTTCGGCGGCCGTCTCGGCCTCCACGACGTCGGCCGCGGCCTCGGTCGCGATGGTGGCCATGTTCATCCCCATCGCGTCCTTGGTGTCGTAG
>JBDGTC010000016.1:0-4992 GCA_042217215.1 Halobacteriaceae archaeon | reverse complement strand
CGGCGCAGTCGCGCTCCTCGGCCACCCCGAGGATGGCCTCGGCGATGACCGGGCGCGCGAGCGCGGTGCCCAGCGGATAGCCCTGGTAGGTGGCGTTCGCGCGCACGGCGTCGAGACACGACGCCGCGAACTCCTCGGTGGCGTCGACGACGTGGTGCTCGATGCCGAGCGCGTCGGCGGTCTCCGCGGCCTCGGCGAACTCCGCCTCGGGCTGGCCGACGTCGACGGTGACGCCGATCACCTCGTCGTAGCCGTACTCCTCGACGAGCAGCGGGACGCAGACGGTGGTGTCGAGCCCGCCGGAGAAGGCGAGCGCGACGGTGGAGTGTGCCATGTGTGGTGTGGGTGGTGGGGGTTGATGTGCGTGGTGGATTCGTGGTGCGACGGGGGCCGGCCTCGACGGCGGGCCCGACAGCCGGGGGAAGAAGGTGGTGTGGGGTCCTACGGGGACCCCGGTCGTCGCCGGGGCGGGCGAGCGGTCCGGTCGCTCGCGACGGGGGGCTGACCCGACGTCGGCGACGACCGGCTCATCGTGTGAGCGGCTGCGTGACGCCGGCAGTAAACTGTTTCGCCTCGGCTCCGCGGGGCGGGGCCGAACCGCGCCCCCGAACGCTTTTGAGCCGGTCACCGGACTATCCGGTATGAACCGAGCAGCCGTCGACGTCGACGACCTCCTGAAGGTCATCCTGGTGCTCGTCATCGTCTGGCTCGCGCTCAACATCATCGAGGAGGTCGTACAGATCACCCTCGGCGTGTTCGGGTGGCTCCGGCCCATCATCGGGCTGGTCCTGTTGCTCCTCATCGCGCTCTGGCTCCTCGACCGGCTCTGACGTGTACAGCGTCAATACGCCCCTGCCGCCCGCGGTCGAGGCCCTCGTCGCGGAGCTCCAGCCGGCCCTCGCGGGGTACGACCGCCGGGAAGACCCCACGCTCCTCGTCAAGCGCCTCGACCCCGAGGGGCGCACGGCGGCCGGTATCGACCCGTTCCCCCGCCTCGTGGAGCGCGTCCGCTCGGCGCTCGACGGGGCCCCGGCCTGCGAGGCGAAGGTGACCGGCGTCGACGCGTTCGCCGACCCCCCGGCCGGCCCGGCACCCGTCGTCTACCTCGTCGTCGAGAGCCCTGGCCTCCACGCCCTCCACGAGCGCCTCGTCGACGCGTTCAGCGCCGTCCACGGTATCGAGGGGTCCGGGTACACGCCCCACGTGACGCTCGGCCGCGGTGGCGACCCCGCGGTGGCCCGCGACCTCGCGGCCCGCGACCTCGAGCCCGTGACCTGGACCGTCGACGAGATGGTGCTATACGACGCCCGCCACGGGGAGCCGGTGCGGCGCTTCCCGTTGCCGTTCACGGCGTGAGGCAGTGGGGCCGACGACACGGGTCCCGGAGCTGTCACTCCGGCGCCGGGGGGTCGCCGCCGTACGCGCCGTGCTCGCCGAAGAAGTTGAGCAGGGCGTAGCGCAGGCGGTCCGCATCGACGTCGACGAGCTCCGCGTGCTCTTCCGGCGGGAACGTGTCGTGCACGCTGTAGCGCCCGAGGTCCTCGCGCGCGCCGGCGCAGTACCGCCGGTCCAGGAGCACGCGCGCGGCCACCTCCTCCGGCCCGCGGAGCACGCGCCCGAGCGCCTGTCTGGTCTTCCGCACCGTCGGCACCTCGACGCCGTACGCCCACCCCGGGTCGGGATGGTCGCTCCGGTCGCCGAAGGCGGCGGCGTACGCGTCCTGGACCGCCTCGCTCCGGGCGTCGACGCGGGGGTAGGGCACGCCGACGACCACGGCCGTCGTCGCGTCGTCGCCGTCGAAGCTCACCCCCTCGGTCAGCGTCCCCCACAGCGAGGTGAACAGCGCGGCCCCGTCGGCGTCGACGAACCGCTCCCGGAGGTCGGCGGCGTCCACGCCGGGCTCGTCGAGGAGGCAGGGCGCGTCCCCGGCCGCGGTGCCGTCCTGTCCCGGGCCGCCGGCCCCGCTGGAGAGCCGCTCGTGGTATCGCGCCGCCTCGCCGTAGCTCGGGAAGAAGCAGAGCGCGTTCCCCGGCGAGAACCGGACGGCGTCGGCGAGCGCGTCCGCGACGGCGCGCTGGACCGCCGGGTCCTCCCGCTCGCTCGCGAACAGCGGCGGGGTGTCGACCGCCAGCGTGCGCCGGTTCTCGGGCGGGAACGTGAGCCCGTACGCGAGCTCGGCGGGGTCGGTGAGGCCGAGACTGTCCGCCGCCACGCCGAACGGGCGGAGCGTAGCGCTCATGAGGACGCTCGCGTCGAGGGCGTCGAAGAGCTCCGCGGTGACGGGTTCGGGGAGCGTGGTGTACAGCTCCGCCCGGCCGCGCAGGCGGTCGCCGGCCCGCCGCACGCCCGCGACGGGGTGGCGGGCCGGCTCGTCGCCGTGCCCGACGAAGGCCTCGACGAACCGCGTGGCCGTCAGCGTCGGGCACTCCTCGCGCACCTCGGTCTCGCCCCGGCGGTAGGCGGCCTCGTACTCCTCGTCGAGCGCGCCCCCGAGCGAGCGCGCCGCCTCGAGGTCGGCGTCGAGGCCGTCCCCGGCGTAGCCCCGGAGGAACGCCCGCGTGAGGTCGTCGGGGCCGTCGCCGTCGGCCACGGGGACGTCGGCCCAGTCCTCGCCGACGTCGCCGGCGACGACGCCCTCGGACGGGCCACCCCCGACCGCGTCGCGAGCCACCGACGCCACCGCGTCGCGGAACGGCTCGAGGACGGCCCGCGCGGCCGCGGCGCGCTCGCCGCCGTGGTCGGCGAGCTCCTCGAGCGCGGCGTCGAGGGTGGCCTCGGTGAGCGTGCGGGTCCCGTGCTCTCGCGCCGACGCCGCGACGTTGTGGGCCTCGTCGAAGACCGCGACGACGTCGTCCGGGTCGCGGTCGAGCCACCGGAAGAACGCGGGCCGGATGGTCGGGTCGAGCAGGTGGTTGTAGTTGCAGACGACGAGGTCGACGTCGGCCATCGCCGCCTTGAGCAGCTCGTAGCCACACTGCCCGCGCTCGTGGGCGTACTCGTAGACCGCCTCGGGCGTCCGGACGCCGTCGTGGAGCCACCCCGCGAACGCCGCCTCGTCGGCGTCGAGGGTGCCGCGGTAGTACGAGCACGTGTTGGCGTCCTCGAGGTCCGCGAGGCGCTCCTCGACCTTGCCGAGGTCGTCGACCACCTCGCTCCTGGCCCGCGCGGCCTCGTCTGCGGCGTCGTCCGGGGTCCCGACGGGGCCGTCCGTGGGGGCCTCCCCGCCCGCCGCCTCGGCGGCGTCGACGGCACCGCTCGCGAGCGCCTCGTCGGCCAGCGCGTCCGCCCGCCGACCGAGCTGCTCGCGCTCCCGCTCGAGGTCGGCCGCCTCGCGCGTGTTCTCGCGGAGGACCTGGCACTCCCGGTAGCCGACGTCGAGGTGGCACATCGAGGCCTTCCCGCGGAACACCGCGGCGCGGATCGGCGGGTCAGCGGTGGTCCGGAGCTCGCGGGCCTCGCGCACGAACTGGCGGGCCTGCTGGTTCACGCTCGTCGTGATAGCCACGGTCTTGTCGGCGTGCCGAGCGTAAGCGAGCGCGGGTGCGAGCGCCGCGAGCGTCTTGCCCGTCCCGCAGGCGCCCTCGAAGAGCACGTCCCGGCCCGCCGCGAGCGCAGCCCCGATGCGGTCCATCGCCTCGCCCTGGTTCTCGTAGGGGCGGTCCTTCGGGAAGAAGCGCCGCGGGTCGAACGGCGGCTCGCCCTCGTCGGTCGGGTCGGCGTCCGCGTCGCCTGCCGCCTCCGCGACCGCGTCGCCGGCCGGGTCGTCGGTGCTGCCGTGGTGGGCCACGCTGTCCGACCGTTCTGCGTCATCGGGCTAAAACGCTCGCTCCGGAGTGGAACTGGAAGCGGTCGAAACCGATAACTCGGCGGGGACCGGACGTCGCCCCATGCCACTCGGCGACGTCGGGCCCATGTTCTACGCGCTCCTCGCGGCCATCGGGCTCTTCGTGTTCTTCTGCTTCCTGCTCGTGCGCCGCACGCTCCTCGCGTTCCGCGAGGGTGCGGCCGAGCGCCGGAACCGCTGATGCCAGGACAGCGGGGACCGCCGAGCGTCGGCGGGGAACTCCCGAGGGAAATCGGTTTGCCGTCCGCCGCCGAAGCCGGCCCATGGATCCACGCATCCGCGAGCACGCCTCGATCCTCGCCGACCACTCGGTTGAACTCGAACCGGGAGACGACGTCGTCGTCGCGGCGCCGCCGGCCGCCGAGGACCTCGTCGTCGCGCTCCACGAGGAGATCGGCGACCGCGGCGCGAACCCGGTGAGCCTCTCCTCGCTCGACCGCGCCAGCCGGGCGTACCTCCGCGCCGCCGACCCCGAGGACTTCGAGCTCCCCGCCCATAAGATGGCGCTCTACGAGGCGATGGACGCGTTCGTCGCCGTGCGCGCACAGACCAACGCGACCGAGAAAGGCGACGTGGACCCCGCGACCCAGGCCGCCCACCGGCGCGCGAACCGGCCGGCCCTGGAGGAGCGACTCTCGAAGCGGTGGGTCGTCACGCAGTTCCCCGCGACGGGGAACGCACAGCTGGCTGAGATGAGCTGTGAGGCCTACGAGAACTTCGTCTGGGACGCCGTCAACAAGGACTGGGCCGCGCAGCGCGAGCACCAGGCGGACCTCGTCGACATCCTCGAGGGCGCCGAGGCGGTCCGCGTCGTGAGCGGCGAGACCACGGACGTCCGGCTCCCGATCCACGGCAACCCGCCCATCAACGACTACGGCGAGAACAACCTCCCCGGCGGCGAGGTGTTCACCGCCCCGGTCCCCGACGGCGTCGAGGGCGAGGTGCTCTTCGACATGCCGCTGTACCACCAGGGCCGGGAGATCGAGGACGTCCACCTCCGCTTCGAGGACGGCGAGGTGGTCGAGCACTCGGCGGCGAAGAACGAGGAGACCCTCACCTCCGTTCTCGAGACGGACGAGGGCGCCCGCCGGCTGGGCGAGCTCGGCATCGGGATGAACCGCGACATCGACCGGTTCACGTACAACATG
>JBDGTC010000045.1:0-5070 GCA_042217215.1 Halobacteriaceae archaeon | reverse complement strand
CGGCCCGGTCTGGCGACGGTCCCGCCGCCGCGGCATCGGCCGACGCGGGTCCGCCCGAGCAGGCTGCGCCGCCCGCCGCGAGCGCCGGCGAGCGCGGCCCGCCCGCCGAGCTCCCGGCCCAGGTGCCGGACGTGGTCGGCCAGATCCACGACCTGATCGGCCAGCACCTCTCGGGTGCGCTCGAGGTCGATCTCGGCAGCGCCATCTCCGACCTCCTCGGTGGCGAGGCCGACGCGGGCGACGACGCGGCTGCGAACGCGACCGCGACGCCCGACGGCAACGCGACCGCGGCGTAACGACCCCTCTTCCGCCCTCCACCCCTTCAACCCTCCACCCCTTCAACCCTCCACCCCACCCCACCCCACGCCTCCACACGACCCCGGTCTCCGGAGCCGCCCGGTCCCCCTGACGCCTCCGGCCCCCGGCACGACGCTCGCAACGACCCGTTTTTCTCCGCCCTCACCGAACCGCCAGCGCTATTGGCCCACCGCCGGAACCGACGACCGTGACCGACGCCGAGGACGCGCCGGCACCGGCCGGCGGTGCCACACCGGACGGGCCCGCCACGACCGGACCGCTCGCGGGTCGCGCGGGCTGGCTGTTCGTCGGCCTCCTCGTCGGCTGTCTCGTCGGGTTCCCGACAGCCATCCTGATCTGGCCGCCGACGTTCGTTCCGTACACGGACGCGTACCTGGCACTCTCGCTCGTCCCGGGTCTGCTGCTGGGTGCCGCGGGGGCGTGGACGGCCGTCCGCGGCAGGCGGTGAGGCGTTCCTGCGGCGAGAGCGCTACTCCGCGAAGTCCCGGCGCATCGCGATCTCGAACCACGGACAGAGTCGGAGCTGGCGGTAGTACCGGGGGTTCTCGTGGAGGTCGCGGTAGTCGACCCACAGGAGCCCGCCGACCTCCTCGGGGTCGGGGTCGAGGTCGAGGTCCGTGAGCGTGGCCTGGAGCACGGCGCAGACCTCGTGCTCGACGCCCTCGTCGAGGTAGTAGCGCTTGTACTCGAAGCGGTCGGTCACGCGGAGGTCGCGGTACTGGTCGGGCGTGACGCCGAGCTCCTCCTCGAGGCGCTCGCGCGTCGCGTCCTCCTGGGACTGTCCCTCGACCGGGTGGGAGGCGACGGTCCCGTCCCAGTGGGTGTCCCAGAGGCGCTTGGTCGCCGCGCGCTGGGCGAGCAAGACGTTCCCGCGCTGGTCGTGGAGGAGGCAGGTGAACGCCCGATGGCGGACGCCCTCGCCGGTGTGGGCCTCGAGGCGGTTCACGACGCCCTGGGGCTCGTCGTCGGCGTCCACCGCGACGACGCCCTGGCGAGCGTTGGGGTGGTCGGCGTCCCCGGCGGCCGCGTCGCCGCCGGACGTGGTCGGCGCTGTCATACCCGAGGGTCGGGGACCGGGCTGAAACCGGCTTCGGTTCCCCGCGCCCGGCGCGGGCGTGACCGGCGCACACCCGACTCACGACGGAGAGCAAGCCTTAAACGACAACCTGCCGTCCCCACAGATGATGTCGGACGCCTACCTCGCACTGGAGACCGGCGACGTCGTGGAGGCCCGTGGTCGGGTCGCCGGCACCGCTCGCGGCGAGCTGGTGTTCACCACAGCGTACACCGGGTACGAGGAGAGCCTGACCGACCCGTCCTACGAGGCGCAGGTCCTGACCTTCGCCTACCCCCTCATCGGCAACTACGGCGTCCGAGACGAGCGATTCGAGTCCGACCGCGTCCACCCCACGGCCGTCGTCGCCCGCGAGCTCACCGACGACGTCGCCGAGTGGCTCGACGCGGAGGGCGTCCCGGCCATCGACCACCTCGACACGCGCGACCTCGTGACCGACATCCGCGAGGGCGGCGCGATGCGGTGTGGCGTGGCCGCCGGCCCCGACGCGACCGCCGAGGATGCGGTCGCACAGCTCGCCGACTGCGAGCACATGTCCGAGCACACCGACATCGGCGAGCGCGTCAGCGTCGACGCGCCCGAGGTCCACGAGCCCCCGTCCGTCGACCCCGACGCCCAGACGGTCGCCCTCATCGACTGCGGCGCGAAGGGCTCCATCGTCGACTCGCTGCTCGAGCGCGGCGCGGTCGTCCACGTCCTCCCCCACGACGCCACCGAGGCGGACGTGGCGGCGGTCGACCCCGACCTCCTGTTCATCTCGAACGGCCCGGGCGACCCCGCGAACTTCGAGCCGGCTCAGGAGCTCACGACCGAGCACGTCGGCGAGCTCCCCATCGCGGGCATCTGCCTGGGCCAGCAGATCATGGCCCGCGCGATGGGCGGCGCGACCGAGAAGATGGACTTCGGCCACCGCGGCGTGAACCAGCCCGTGCGCGACCTCGAGACCGACAGGGTCGTCATGACCACGCAGAACCACGGCTACACCGTCGCCGACCACCCCGAGGAACTCGCGGTCACGCAGGTCAACGTCAACGACGGCACCCCCGAGGGCCTCGAGAACCGCGACATGGGCATCATCACGCGCCAGTACCACCCCGAGGCCCACCCGGGGCCCCACGACTCGCTCTCGTTCTTCGACGACGTGCTCGCCGCGGCCGCCGGCGACGAGCTCTCGCCCGACGCGTAGGCCGCGCGCACCGGGTCCCACCGGTGTGTCACGGACCCGTCGATAGCCCACCAGCGGTGTCCACCCACGCACCGAACAGCGTGAATCGTCTGACGGACTGTAAGGAAATTCTAAGTGTGTGGTAGTGGTGGTGCAACACCTTTCCATGCGTTCGACGATGGCCGTCGCAGTGTGCGCACTCGTGGTGCTGGCGGGCTGTGCCGGTCTCGGCGGTCCGGCCGCAACGGGGAACGGGCCGACCGACGGCGGTGACTCGCCCCGTGACTCGCCCGGAGATGAAACGCCACCGACGACGCAGACGACGGACCGACCGGTCCTCGGCGACGTCATCGAACGCCACCGGGAGACGGTCCGTGCGAGCGTCGCCTTCACCGTGCGCCAGACCACGGCGAGCGAGAACGGCTCCGGTCCCGCCTGGCGGCACCGACAGGTGATTTGGCTGTTCGAACCGGAGCGACGGGGCCTCCACGTGTGGACGGAGCGGTCCGGCGGGGAACTCACCTACTCGGGGGCGACCTACACCGACCACGCGGTCACCTACGAGCGAATCAACCCTCCCCACGACGGAGCGGGGAACGAGACCGTCCGGTACGGTCCGAACGCGACGGTCTCGTCCGTGAACACGGAGTACGTCCTGAACCAGTCCGTCACCGGCTGGCAGGCCGGAACCACCGAACTCGACCTCGCGCTCACCCGGACCGGCACCGGCACGTTCGGCGGTGTCGCAGTCACGAACTACACCGTCGAGGACACGGCGCTCCGCCAGCTCGTGCAGCCGCTCCCGCCGTCCCGGAACGTCTCCGTCGAGGACTGGCGCCTCGAGCTATCGGTCGACGAGACGAACGTGATTAGACACCTCGTGCTGACGCGGGTCCACGAGAGACCCTCCGGCGAGCGCGTCACCGTCGTCACCGAGCAGACGTTCTCGAGGTTCGGCCGGACGGAGATCAGCGAGCCGTCGTGGACGGAGGAGTCGGAACCGGCAGCCGCCGGGTAGGTGTCGAGCCGTCTTCGACCGCCGCGGCGTCCGGGCCGCTCAGTCGTCGGACTCGGCTTCGGCGACGGGCGTCTCGCCCCACCGACCCGCGCGCTTGGGGCGCCGGCTCACCGCCTCGACGTCGAGGGGTTCGTCGCGAGCCCGCAGGGCCTCGAGGGCAGCCTCGACGCTCGGCGCCGTGGAGTAGTAGGTGACGTCCTCCTCCACGGCGGTCTGGAGGGCCTTCCGGTCGCGGCTGATGACGAGGTCGATCTCGCCGTCGCGGATGGCCTGCGGGACGTCCTCGAAGTCCGCGGATGTCTTGACGTCGTAGAACTCGTCGAAGCCCTCGACGTCGAGGTCGATGACCGCGGTGCCGCCGGCGGGAAGCACCGCGCCCGCGGCCTGCTGGGCCTTCCAGTAGGCCTTCCCGAAGGTGTCGGCCGTGCCCATGACCTCGCCGGTGGACTTCATCTCCGGGCCGAGGCGGGGATCCGAGCCCGGGAGGCGGTCGAATGGCAGGACGACCTCCTTCACCGAGACCTGCTCGGGGATCGACTCCTCGGCGTCGAGCTCGTCGAGGGTGGCGCCGGCCATCACCTTCGCCGCGAGCTTCGCGATCGGGACGCCGGTGGCCTTCGAGACGTAGGGCACCGTCCGCGAGGAGCGCGGGTTGGCCTCGATGACGTAGACCTCGCCGGCGCGCACCGCAAGCTGGACGTTGAGGAGGCCGATGGCGCCGATGCCCACCGCGATCTCCTCGACGACCTCGCGCACGCGGGCGAGCTCGGCGTCGGTGAGCGAGCGCGGCGGGATCATGCACGCGGAGTCGCCGGAGTGCACGCCCGCGCTCTCGACGTGCTCCATCACGCCGCCGATGACCACGCGCTCGCCGTCGGCGACGGCGTCGACGTCCAGCTCGACGGCGTCCTCGAGGAACTCGTCGACGAGGATGGGCTGGTCGGGCGAGACCCGCACCGCCTCCTCGATGTACTCCTCCAGGTCCTCGTCGTCGTAGACGATCTCCATCGCGCGGCCGCCCAGCACGTAGGAGGGACGCACGAGCACGGGGTAGCCGATCTCGTGGGCGAGGGTGAGCGCCTCCTCACGGCTCTGGGCGGTGCCGCCCTCGGGCTGGCGGATGCCCAGGTCGTCGAGCAGGCGGTTGAACCGGTCGCGGTCCTCCGCGAGGTCCATCGCCTCGACGGTGGAGCCCAGAATCTCGCAGTCGAGGTCGCGGCGCTCGATCTCCTCGGCGAGGGGCTCGCCGACGTTGACGGATGTCTGGCCGCCGAACTGGACCATCACGCCGTCCGCGCCGGTGGCCTCGACGACGTCGGCGACCTCCTCGGCGGTGATGGGGTCGAAGAAGAGCCCGTCGGAGGTGTCGTAGTCCGTCGAGACCGTCTCGGGATTGTTGTTCACGACGTGGGCCTCGATGCCCTGCTCGCGGAGCGCCTGCACCGCGTGGACGGTGCAGTAGTCGAACTCGACGCCCTGCCCGATGCGGATGGG
>JBDGTC010000130.1:2716-5112 GCA_042217215.1 Halobacteriaceae archaeon | reverse complement strand
GGGCGTCGTCGCGAGCGCGGGCTCGTCGATCTGGATGTAGCGCGCGCCGGCGTCGACCAGGGCCTCGATCTCCTCGTTGACGAGGTCGGCGAGCGCGTTCGCGAGCGCCTCCTCGTCGGGGTAGTGCTCGTTGAACGACCACGACGCGAGCGTGTACGGACCGGTTATCGGCACCTTCACCGGCTGGGTCGCGACGCCGGCGGTGAACTCGAACTCCTCGACGAGCCACTGCTCGCCGTAGGAGACGTCGTCCACGACGGCGGGCTTGTCGAAGTAGTTGTGGCCCCACACCTTCACCCGGCCGGGGAAGGTGGCGCCGCCGATACGGTGCATGAAGTACTCCACCATCTCGTTGCGGCGCATCTCGCCGTCGCAGACCACATCCACGCCGGCGCGCTCGTGCTCGCCGGTGACGAGCCGGGCGGCGTCGTCTTTCGCCTCGGTCCACGCGTCCTCGTCGACCTGGAGCGTGACGTCCAGCTCCTCGTCGTCGCGCTCGACGAGCTCGCGGGTGCGGTCGAGCCACTTCGGCTTCGGGTAGCTCCCGACCACCGTGGTCAGGAGGAAGTGGTCGTTGGGGTGGTCGGCCGGGCGGAACTGTGCCCGGGTGTCGGTCATTCGCCCACCTCCGCGGCCGCGGCGAGGGCCTGGAGTTTCCCCTCGAGCCGGGAGACGGGCAGGTAGAACAGCTCTGTGTTCACGGTGAGGTAGGCGGTGTCGAAGTCGACCGCCGAGGGCAGCGACTCCTCGAACCACTCGACGCGCTCGTCGACGGTTTCGGCGGACTCGACGCGGGTGTTCTGGCCGTCGACGAGCCCCAGCGCGACGTCGTCGGGCGCGCCGTACTCGCCGATCAGCGTGAGGTTCGGCTCGCGTGCGGCCTCGGTCACGACGTCGAAGCCCACGGCGTCGATGCCGGCGTCGAGGAGGTGGGCGTAGGTCTTCTCCGGCATCGCGCCCCAGTAGGTGTGGACGACGACGTCGGCGTCCACGGCGGCGGCGACGGCGTCGACCGCCTCGCTCGCCGTGGCCGCGCGGTCGCCCGCCGGCGGGTCGGTCACGAGCGAGGGCTCGAGGAGGAACAGCGTCTCCACGGCGTCGGGGAACGCAGCGGCCTCGCCGGCGAGGAAGTCCCCGACGGCGGCGAGGAAGGTGTCCTCGTCGCCGTAGTGCTCGTCGGTCGCGAGCTCGGCCAGCGAGTACGGCCCCGGCAGGACGGCCTGGAGGCCGCCACCGTCGCCGTCGCGGTCCGCGACCTGCACCGCGGCGGCCTCGAGCTCCCGGGCCACGTCGCCGTCGAAGTCGAGGTCGCCTTCGATCACCGGCTCGCGGTAGAAGTTGTTGTTGTCGTAGTACCGCACGATGCCGGCCGTCCGCACGGCGTCGTGGACGGCCAGCGGGTGGGCGAGCATGTCGTCCCACCGGAGCTGTCCCTCGACGACGCGGTCGAGGCCGGCCGAGGCCTGCAGGCCGATGGCCCACTCGCGGGCGTCCTCGTAGGTCGACTCGACGGCGGGTGGCTCGTCACCCGATATCAGATCCTCCCGCTGGTGGCCCTTCTGGTCGGCCAGCCGGTCCTTCGCGTCCTCGGGGAGCGGGTACAGCCCCGGGGTCGTCGCGACTCGGTCCATGTGGTGGGAGGTTCGCTATGTCGTCGCTTAATATTTGCCATCGCTTGCTATGCCTGCGGGTAATGGAAAAGGGCCGCCTCACGCTCGGCCCGCGTGACGGAGGCCCAGCACGACCAGCGTCTCGAAGGGGTGGGACTCCGCCGCGAGTGTGGTCGCGTCGAGACCGGCGGCAGCGGCGGCGTCGGTGACCGCGTCGACGTCGGTGAGCGTGCTCACGAGGAGGACGCCGACGCCCCCGGGCGCGAGCACGCGCGACAGGTCCGCGAGGAACGGCTCGACGACGGCCCGGCCGTGCTCGCCCCCGGAGAGGGCCCGCTCCATCCAGTCGTCGCGTGCGGCGCGCTCGTCCCGGGGCAGGTACGGCGGATTGCAGCAGACCAGGTCGAAGGCGTCGGCACGGAACGGGTCCATGAGGTTCGCCCGGACGACCGGGACGCCCCGGTCGGCCGCGGCGCGGCACGCGTGGGGGTTCACGTCCGACCCGACGACGTCGCCGCCGACCGCCGCGAGCCGCTCGGCGACCCATCCGGAGCCGACGCCGACCTCGAGGACGCGGTCGCCCGCCGCGAGTTCGCCGGCCGCGGTCCGTGCGAGGAGCCGCGAGTCCTCCGCCGGCTGGTAGACCGCGGTCTCGATGTCGCGTCGGTCGGCGAGGTCCGTCACGCGCGCTCGCTCCCGCCGTCGCCCCCGCTCTCGCTGCCGTCGTCACGCCCGCTCTCGCTGCCGTCGTCACGCCCGCTCTCGCTGCCGTCGTCACGCCCGCTC
>JBDGTC010000130.1:0-2497 GCA_042217215.1 Halobacteriaceae archaeon | reverse complement strand
CGTCGTCACGCCCGCTCTCGCTGCCGTCATCACGCCCGCTCTCGCTGCCGTCGTCCGCCCCGTCACCGTCGCCGTCTGCCGTCTGGTGGCCGGCTGTCGTCTCGTCACCGTCGTTCCTCGTGTCGTCCCCGCCCTGTTCGTCCGGCCCGAGGTTGCGCTCGATCACGGCCGACGGCGCTTCGGCGTCCGCGACGCGGAACCCGCCGGTCTCCGCACGCCCGGAGAGTTCGCGCTGCGGGAACGGGATCTTCACGCCGGCGTCGGCGAACGCCGCCTTCACCTCGCGGATGACGGCGGTCCGCGCGCGCCACAGCCGGCGGGCGCTCGGCTTGTCGATCCAGAACCGCAGGCCGAGCACCACGGCGGAGTCCCCGAAGCGCTTCGCCACGACGCGGGGCTGGGGGACCGAGAGCACGTCCTCCGGCTCGCCCATCGCCGCCGTCGCGGCCTCGACTGCTGCGTCGAGGTCGGCCTCGTAGTCGACGCCCACCTCGACCTCCACGCGCAGGCGGCCCTTCCGCGACCGGTTCACGACCTCCTCGGACGTCACGAGGTCGTTCGGGAGCATCACGTACTCGCCGTCGAAGGTCTGGAGGCGGGTGTTCACGACCGTGATCTCGGTGACGATGCCCTCGTTGTCGCCCACCTCGACCCAGTCGCCGATCTCGAAGGGTCGCGAGAACAGGACGACGAAGCCCGCGAGCATCGCACCGAGGGTCTGGCGTGCGGCCAGCCCGAGCACGATGCCGAGGAAGCCCGCGCCGAGGAGGAGGTTCCCGACCGGAATCTCCCACAGCGAGAGGATCACGAGGGCGGTCGCGGCGTACACGGTGAGCTGGAGCACGTGGTGGGCGATCTCGCGCTCGTGGCTCGAGATGGCGGTCCGGTCGGCGGTGAGCCGCCTGACCCAGCGCTTCGTGAGCCGGGTGAGCGAGTACGCCGCGAACACCAGCGCGACCGTGACGATCGCGAGGACGATCTGGGTGCGGGACACGTGGAGGACGTTCAGGGCCGCGACGACGGGGTCGCTCGCGCGCCACGCCAGGACGAGGGTCGCGACGGCGAGGACCCAGAGGCCCGCGACCACGAGTGCCTGGCCGACCTCGACGAGCGGGGTGCGGAGTCGGTCCTTGAGCCACGGGCCGACTCGCTCGATTCCGATGGTCGCCAGCACCACGGCGACGACGAGGCCGACCGTGACCCCGTAGCGGGCGGCGTCGGTGTCCGTCGCGGCGTGGACCGCGTCGACGACCCAGCTCACGGTGTCGCCCCTCCACACCGGTCGGCGGCGACTCCACGCCCACACACCGCGACCGTCACGCCGCGACACCCCCGACGTCGGACGCGCACCGGGCGAGTGCCGCGAACTCCGCTGGCGAGAGATCGCCCGGGCGACGGGAGAGTGTCTCCTCGTCGGTCGCCTCGAGCACCGCGGCGGCGTCCTCGATCCCGGAGATGTGCGTGGTGTTCCGGACGGCGTTGCGCACCGTCTTGCGCCGCTGGGTGAACAGCGCCTTCACGAACCGGAGGAAGAACTCGTCGTCGGGCACCGCGTAGTCGGGCTCGCGAGGCCGGCAGACCGCCACCGCGCTCTCGACGGCGGGCTGGGGGTCGAACGCCGAGGGCGGGATCACCTCGGCGAGCTCGACGTCGGCGTAGTGGCGCGCGCTGACGCTCAGCCGGCCGTACTCCGGGGTCCCCGGATCGGCGACCATCCGCTCCACGAACTCGCGCTGGAAGGTGAGCACCATCGGCCGGCCGCGCGGGAACAGACGGAACGCGATCTCCGAGGAGGCGCCGTACGGCAGGTTCGAGACGCAGGCGTCGAACTCCGGCAGGTCGACCTCCAGCGCGTCGCCCGCGACGACCTCGAGACGCCCGGCGGCTCTCTCCTCGGCGAACTCCCGGCGCAGGAACTCGACGAGGCGCGTGTCCCGCTCGACGCCGGTGACCCGGTCGGCGACGGACAGCAGGCGGTCGGTGAGCACGCCCGCGCCGGCGCCGACCTCCAGGAGGTGGCCCCACGGCCGCCCCTCGCCGCTCCGGGCTGGCACCGGGTCCGGGAGGTAGCCCGGCAGGCGGTCCAGGACCCGCTCGTCGACGAGGTAGTGCTGGTCCTGCCGCGGGTCGCCGCGGCCGGCGCGCTCGACGAGTGCGGCGGGGTCCCGCTTCGCCGGACCCGTCCCGGAGGTCCCAGACACCGGTCCCGTCACTCCCGGCGGGCGAACAGGCGGTACTTCAGGTCCTCCTCCCGGAGCTCGTCGAGGATGCGCTCGACCAGGACGCTCTCCGGGTCGTGGAGGCCCGAGACCCGCTCCTCGAGGTCCTCGAAGGACTCGAACGGCCCGCGCTTGCGCGCGTCGATGACATTGTTGCGCAGTGTCTCCCCGATGCCCGGCAGGAGGTCGAGCGAGTGGAGGCGGGTCGTCACGGGCTGGGCCTCGTTGTAGAAGTCGACGAAGCGGCGCTCGTCGGCCTCGACGATCTCCTCGACCGC
>JBDGTC010000139.1:0-5164 GCA_042217215.1 Halobacteriaceae archaeon | reverse complement strand
CCTCGCTGTATTCGTTGCCGTCATCAGATGTCGATCCACTCCGCCTCCGCGGAGTGCTCCTTGATGAACTGCTTTCTCGGCTCCACGGCGTCGCCCATCAGCACGGAGAACATGCGGTCGGCGGCGGCCGCGTCGTCGACGGTGATGCGCTTGAGGATGCGGTTCTCGGGGTCCATCGTGGCGTCCCAGAGCTGCTGGGGGTTCATCTCGCCGAGCCCCTTGAACCGCTGGACCTGCGTGGGGTTGCCGTCGCAGACCTCCTCGACGATGCGGTCGCGCTCGGTGTCGGTCATCGCGTCGTAGGTCTCCCCGCGGTACCGGATGCGGTACAGCGGTGGCTTCGCGGCGTACACGTACCCCGCCTCGAGCAGCGGGCGCATGTGCCGGTAGAACAGCGTGAGCAGGAGGGTGCGGATGTGCGCGCCGTCGACGTCGGCGTCCGTGAAGAGGATGATGCGGTGGTAGCGCGCGTCCTCGATGTCGAACTCCTCGCCGATGCCGGTGCCGATGGCGGTGATGAGGTTCCGGATCTCGTCGTTCTCGAGGATGCGGTCGAGGCGGTGCTTCTCGACGTTGAGGATCTTCCCCCCGAGCGGGAGGATCGCCTGGAACTCCGGGTTCCGGCCCTGCTTCGCGCTCCCGCCCGCGGAGTCGCCCTCGACGACGAACAGCTCGGACTCGGCGGGGTCTTTTGTCTGGCAGTCCGCGAGCTTCCCCGGGAGCGCCGTCGACTCGAGTGCGCTCTTTCGCCGGGTCAGCTCCTCGGCCTTCTTCGCGGCCTTCCGTGCCTGTGCGGCCTCGACGGCCTTCGAGACGATGGCGCGTGCGGTGTCGGGGTGCTCCTCGAAGTAGACGGAGAGCCCCTCGTGAACCGCGCTCTCGACGACGCCGCGGGCGTCGGAGTTCGCGAGCTTCACCTTCGTCTGGCTCTCGAACTGCGGGTCGGGGTGTTTCACCGAGACGATAGCGGTGAGGCCCTCGCGGACGTCCTCGCCTTTGAGTCCCTCGAGGTCGCCGAGGAGGTCGTTCTCCCTGGCGTAGTCGTTGACCACGCGGGTCAGCGCTGTCTTGAACCCCGTGAGGTGGGTGCCGCCCTGGGGCGTGTTGACGTTGTTGGCGAAGGTGTGAATGGAACCCTGGAGCTCCTCGGTAGCCTGCATCGCCACCTCGACGGTGATGTCCTGCTCGGCGTCCTCGACGTAGATGACGTCGTCGTGGAGTGCGGTGCGGCTCTCGTTCACGAACTCGACGAACTCGCGGATGCCCCCCTCGGCGTGGAACACCGACTCGTGCCCGTCGCGCTCGTCGGTGAACTCGATGCGGAGGCCGGGCGTGAGGAAGGCGAGCTCCCGCAGGCGGTTCTCGATGGTCGTCGCCTCGAACTCGGTGGTCTCGAAGATGTCGTCGTCCGGCCAGAACCGGAGCTCCGTGCCGGTCTCTTCGTCCGCCCGGAGCTCCCGGACGCGCTCGAAGGCGTCCGGAACCGGCTCGCCGTGATCGAAGCGGTGGCGCCAGACCGCGCCGTTCCGGCGCACCTCGACCTCGAGGCGGGTCGAGAGGGCGTTGACGACGGAGACCCCGACGCCGTGGAGGCCACCGGAGACCTGGTACGCGCCCTTCTCGAACTTGCCGCCGGCGTGGAGCACCGTGAGGATGACCTCCACCGCCGGACGGTCGTACTCCTCGTGGGTGTCGACGGGGATGCCCCGGCCGTCGTCGGCGACGGACACGGAGCCGTCCTCGTGGATGGTGACGGCGAGGTCGTCGCAGTGCCCCGCCATCGCCTCGTCGATCGCGTTGTCGACCACCTCGTACACGAGGTGGTGGAGCCCACGGTGGTCCGTGGACCCGATATACATCGCCGGGCGCTTCCGGACGGCCTGGAGGCCCTCCAGCACCTGGATCTGCCCGGCGCCGTACTCGTCCTGTTGTGACATAGAAGGCGTACCCACCGCTAGTCGTCGGGAGTCCATAAAGCCGACGCACGCGCGCGTGCGCACGTCTGACGCCGACGGGTCAGGGCACCGCCGTGGCCTCTCGACGCCGACGGGTCCGGATGCCCCCGTGGCCACTCGACGCCGACCCGTGCGGGACACAGCCGTCGGACGCCCGTCGGACGCTCGTCTCTCCCGGTCCGGGCTTCACTTTCGCCCTGCACCGGGAGCGTTTTACCCTCCTGCGCAAAGAAGCGGCACAGATGTCGTTCCAGGAGACGCTCGGCGAGGGCGACGGCGTGGCGGCCGAACTCGCCGAGAGCCAGCGCGAGATTTCCATCGCCGAGTTCTTCGAGCGGAACAAGCACATGCTGGGCTTCGACAGCGGCGCCCGGGGACTGGTGACGGCCGTGAAGGAGGCCGTCGACAACGCCCTCGACGCCGCCGAAGAGGCCGACATCCTCCCGGACGTCTACGTCGAGATCACCGAGCGCGGCGAGTACTACCGCCTCGTGGTCGAGGACAACGGCCCCGGCATCACCAGAGCGGAGGTCCCGAAGGTCTTCGGGAAGCTGCTGTACGGGTCGCGGTTCCACAAGCGCGAGCAGAACCGCGGTCAGCAGGGCATCGGCATCTCCGCCGCGGTCCTCTACAGCCAGCTGACCTCGGGGAAGCCCGCGACGGTCATCTCCCGACCGAAGGGCGCCGCCACGGCACGGAAGTTCGAGCTGACCATCGACACCGACACCAACGAGCCCGAGATCGCGAGCGACGAGGAGACCTCCTGGGAGCGCCCGCAGGGGACGCGCATCGAACTCGAGATGGAGGCGAACATGCGCGCGCGCTCGCAGCTCCACGACTACGTCGAGCACACCGCCGTCGTGAACCCCCACGCGCGCATCGAGCTGCGCGAGCCGGAGGCCCACCTCAAGTTCGAGCGCGCGACCGACCAGCTCCCCGCCGAGACCGAGGAGATCCGGCCCCACCCGCACGGCGTCGAGCTCGGGACCCTCCAGAAGCTCCTCGACGCGACCGATTCCTACTCCGTCTCCGGGTTCGTCCAGGAGGAGTTCACCCGCGTGGGGCAGAAGACCGCCGACGACATCGTCGACGCGTTCCGGGACCGCCACTACGGCCGGGAGATGGCGTGGCGCTCGCCCGGCGGCGTCGACGACGTCGACCTCAGGGCGGCCCTGGAGGAGGCGGTGGCGAACAAGACCGCCGCGGCCACGGCGGACTTCGCCGACCGCGTCGCCACGGTACTCGCCGAGCGCGAGCGGATCTCGCACGGCGCGCTGTGCGAGATCGTCGCCAACGTGGCCGACGGCGTCGAGGACGAGCACGGCGAGACGTTCGGCGACACGGTGCGCGCGAACGCCGTCGAGGCCGCCTGGGCCGTCACCATCCGCGAGCCCCGCCTCGTCGACGACGCCACAGCGCTGGTCGACGAGGCCACCTCGACGCGGAAGAGCGACGCCACCGTCGAGGGGCTCGGCGAGCGCCTCGCCGAGCAGTTCCTCGCGATGGAGGACAGCCGCCACCGGCGCACCCGCGAGACCCTCGCCGACGTGGTGGACCGCGTCGCGGATCTGACCGCCGACGCCACGGGCGAGTCGATCGGCGAGACCGCCCGGGAGAACGTGGTGGCGGCGGTCTGGTCGCGGATGCACACGGTGGCCGACGACCCGCCCGGGGTGAAAACCGTGGCCGGCGACCGCGACATGGCCGCCGATCTGCTGTCCGCGATGGACTCGGTCGACATCATGGCGCCGCCGACGAACTGCCTCGCGCCCATCACCGCGGAGCTCATCGAGGCGGGCCTGAAGAAGGAGGTCGACGCGGACTTCTACGCCGCGACGACCCGGGACGCCGGCGTCCACGGTGGCGACCCGTTCATCGTGGAGGCGGGCGTCGCCTACGGGGGGGAACTCGAGGAGGACGGCCCCATCGACCTGATGCGCTTCGCCAACCGGGTCCCGCTGGTCTACCAGCGGGGGGCCTGCGCGACCACGGACGTGGTCCGCTCGATCAACTGGCGCAACTACAACCTCGACCAGCCAGGGGGCACCGGGATGCCCAACGGGCCCTGCGCGATCGTGATCCACGTCGCGTCCACGAACGTCCCCTTCACCAGCGAGTCGAAGGACGCCGTCGCCAACGTCCCGGAGATCGAGACGGAGATCGAGCGGGCGCTCCGCGAGGTGGGTCGCGAGCTGAAGGCCTTCCTCAACCGCCGGCAGTCGATGCAGAAGCGCCGCCGCAAGCGCGACAACCTCGCCACCATCCTCCCGGAGATGGCCGAGAAGCTCTCGGAGGTGACCGGGCGCGAGCCGCTGGACATCGACGACTCGCTGGCCCGGATCATGAACAACGTGCTCGTCGAGCGCGAGCGCGATGGCACGACCGTCACCATCACCGTGGAGAACAACGGTGACACCACGGCCGGACTCGAGCTGACGGACATCGTGTCCGCGGCGCCGGAGCTGAACGGCACGGCCGCCTCCGTCGTCGAGGTCGACGGCGAGTGGTTCCTCAGCTGGGAGGTCACCGTCGACCCCGACGATCGCGAGCGGTTACGCTACGAGCTCGACCGGGACGCCACGGCTGAACTGACCGTCGAGGGCGTGCCCGAGGCGAAACTGACGATCGACGCCTGATATCACGATGAGCGCAAACCAGGACGTACCCCCCGAGAAGCGCGACGAAGTGGCCCGCGAGCAGCTGATCGACCTCGCCGCGGACTTCTACGACCAGTTCGCCCGCGGCGACGTGCCGACGATGCAGATCCCCACGCGGACCAAGAGCAACATCGAGTACGACGAGGAGAAGGGCGTCTGGGTCTACGGCGACCGCCACTCGACCCGGACTGCCAAGACCGTGAGCGGCGCGCGCAAGCTGCTCAAGGCCGCCTACACCATCGAGTTCCTCGCCCGACAGCTCGAGGAGGACCGCTCCTCGACGCTCCGGGAGCTGTACTACCTCTCGGAGTCCTGGGACTCCGAGGACGCACACTTCGCGAACCAGGACGAGTCGAACCAGCTCGTCGAGGACCTCGAGATCGTCTCGGAGCTCACCCGCGAGGACTTCCACATGCGCCCGGAGGAGTCCGGGGCGACCGTCATGGGGCCGCTCTTCCTCCGCGAGCAGACACGCCGCGGCGAGCGCGAGATCCACACCCAGGAGGACGTCGGGGAGGGCGGCTACCAGATCCCGAACAACCCCGACACCAT
>JBDGTC010000056.1:0-5652 GCA_042217215.1 Halobacteriaceae archaeon | reverse complement strand
CCCGCGGCGCGCAGCGCGCCCGGCACCACGGCGACGTCCGCGGCGCCGGTCGCGCCGCCGGGGAGGGGCGCCGGGCCCCACGCGTCCTCGTCCCCGCCGGTCGGTCGGCGCTCGAACACGTCGTCGCTCCCGGCCGCGAGGACCCGCGCCGACCCCGGCGCGCTCGCGACGGCGTGGACCGGGTCGTCGAACACCCGTGCGGTGGGGAGGGGGTCGCGTCGTGTCTCGCCGTCCGCTCTCGCCGCCAGCCGGTGGAGCCCGTCGGCCGTCGCCGCGTGAGGCTCCGCCGCCGTGACGTCTGCGACCGTCGTCCCCGCGAGCGCCACGCGGTCGATCACCGGTGCTCCGTCCCCGTGCTTGCGGTTCCCGCGCTCGCCTCCGTCGCGGGGTCCCCGGAGCCGGAAGACTCCGTCCTCCGTCGCGACGAGCGACCCGTCGACCGCTGTAGGGTCCGGCACCGTGGCGACGGTCCGCCAGTCGTCGCCGCGGCCCGTCGGGGCGTGCCCCGATTCGTCACCCGACCGCCCGCTCGCCACCGACCGCACCGCGATCATGCCGTCCGCCCCCGCCGCGACGAGGTGGTTGCCGCCGGCGCCGACCGCGACCGCCGGCCCGAACCCGCTCTCCGCGAACGCCACGTCGCCGTGGTCTCCGCCGACGGGCCCGGTCGACACCGCCACGTCCGTCTCCGTCGCGACGGCGAGCCGTCCCGCGACGGCGGTCACGTCCCGCGCGGGCGTGCGGTCGACGAGGCCGAACTCCCCGACGCGGTCGCCGGCGACGCCGACCGTCGCGGTCCCGGCCGCGGACGCGACGGCGAGCACCGTCGGACCGCCCGCGTCGCCGTAGACCCGCTTCTCCGCGATGCTGCTCACGACAGCCCCACGTCGCGTGGCACCGAAAGCGTGCCGGGAGAGTGCAGTCGCCGGACTGGCTCGCGGCCGGCGGCCCCTCGCTGGCGACGAGGGACGGCGCGCTGTCCGGAACGGCTTTGGGGGACGGCCCCCGCCCGTGGGACATGACGCTCTTCGGGTCGAGTGGGACGCGCGGCGTCGCCACGCGCAAGGTCGGCCCGGAGTTCGCGGCCCGCCTCGCGGCCGCCGCGGCGACGGTCTGGGACGCCGACCGCGTCGCGCTCGCGCGGGACACCCGGACCACGGGCGGCCTGCTGGCCGACGCCGCGGCGGCGGGTCTCGCCGGTGCGGGCGCGACCGTGGAGCGGCTGGGCGTCCTCCCGACCCCCGGGGCGCAGACCCACGCCGACCGCGAGGGCGTGCCGGCGCTCGTCGTCACCGCCTCCCACAACCCCCCGGAGTACAACGGGCTGAAGCTGGTCGAGGCCGACGGCGTCGAGGCCACGCTCGGCACGCTCCGCGCCGTCGAGGAGGTCTTCGAGGCCGAGTCTCACGACCGCGCGGCGTGGGACGCGGTGGGAGCGCGATTCCGCGTCGACGGTGCCGGCGAGTCCTACGTCGAGGGCATCGTCGACGCCGTGGACCGGAGTGCCATCGGCGCCGCCGACCTCACCGTCGCGCTCGACCCGGGCCACGGCTCCGGCTGCGAAACGACCCCCGACCTCCTCCGCCGGCTGGGCTGCCGGGTCCTCACCGTGAACGCCCAGCCCGACGGCCACTTCCCGGGTCGAGACCCCGAGCCGGTGCCCGAGCACCTCGCCGACCTCCGCCGGCTGGTGCGCGCGAGCGACGCCGACCTCGGAGTGGCCCACGACGGCGACGCCGACCGCGCCATCTTCGTCGACGAGTCGGGCGAGCAGGTGAGCGGCGACGCCTCCTTCGCCGCCCTCGCAGCCGCCGACCTCGCGCCGGGGGATACCCTCGTCTCGGCGGTCAACGTCTCCGGCCGCGTCGTCGACGCCGTCGAGGCGGCCGGCGCGGCGCTCTCGCTGACCCCCATCGGCTCGACACACATCGTCTCCCGGGTGCGGGAACTCCGGGACGGCGGCGTGCCGGTCCCCGTCGCGGGCGAGGGCAATGGCGGGGTCGCGTTCCCGCCGTACCGCCTCGCCCGCGACGGCGCGTACACCGCCGCGCGCTTCCTCGAACTCGTCGCCGACGCACCGGCGAGCGAGGTGGTCGCCCCGCACGGCGGCTACCGCGCCGAGCGCCGCGCCATCGAGCACGGTGGGGACCCCGCGCCGCTGCTCGCCGCGGTGCAGGACGCCGCCGAGCGCGCCGCCGACGGCGAGGGGCCACTCGCCGCCGACGCTCCCCCCGATTTGACGACCATCGACGGCTACCGCCTCGACTACGACGGCGCGTGGGTCCTCGCCCGCGCGAGCGGCACCGAGCCGGTGGTGCGCGTGGTGGGCGAGGCTCGCGATCCGGACCGGGCGGCGTCGCTGGTCGAGCGCATGGCCGACGTCGCCCGCGACGCCTAGTTACTGCCCGACCCCGTCGAGTGCGTCCGCCAGGCCGTCCTCGGCCACGCCGGGGTCGATCGCCCCGTCGACGGCGGCCCGCGCACCGGGGACCGGGTCGTGGGTCTCGACGTACGCGGCGAGTGCGAACTCCGCCTCGGTCGCCCCGGTGAGTGTCAGGGCCTCGGTCCGCGGGAGCGCCGCCGCGAGCCAGTCGCGCACCACCTCGCGCCCGGTCGGCCCGAGCGGGGAAAGCCCCTCGAAGCCGAGCCGGTGGAGGGTCTTCGCCGCCGTCACCGCCGCGACGCCGGCGTCGCGGGCGCTCTCGCCCACGCTCGCGCCCCCGGCGTAGGTCTCCGCGACGGTCGCCGCCGCCGCGGGCTCGCAGGGCAGATCCGCGGCGAACTCGTCGAGGCGGTCCACCAGCGGACGGTCGGTGGCGTCGACGGCGGCGACGCCGCGCGCCTCCTGTGCGTCGGTCGTGGTGCCGACCGAGGCCGCGATGTCTGCGAGTCCCATCGATTGTGGGTGGCTCCCGTCTGAAAGATAAACGTTCGGGCGGTCGTCTCCGCCGGCCCCTCGCGGTGCGAATCCTACATACCGGTAACCGGTATCTTGAATTGGATCGATTCGCCGCGCTGCCCCCGTCTGCCGCCCTTCTTTAAACCGGGTTCCGGAGCAAGTTCGGCACGTGATGGCGCAGGCACGGACCGACGCCCGGGCGACCTGCCCGGAGTGCGACGGCGCGCTGAAGGTGGACCGACAGGAGACCGTCTGCGAGGGGTGTGGCCTCGTCGTGGACGAGGACCGGCTCGACCGGGGGCCGGAGTGGCGTTCCTTCGCCGACGAGGACACCGACCGCTCCCGCACCGGCGCGCCCCTCACCCGCTCCCGACACGACCGCGGGCTGTCCACGGAGATCGGCCGGAGTAGCCGCGTGAAGGGGCGCAAGCGCCGCCGCCTCGCGCGGATGCGGACGCAGCACAACCGTGCACAGATCTCGACGAAGACCGACCGGAACAGGGTCTACGGGTTCACCGAGATCCGACGCGTGGTCTCCCAGCTGTCGCTGCCGACGGACGTCCGGGAGCAGTCCTGCGTGCTCTTCGAGTCGGCCCAGGAGGAGGGGCTCCTCCCCGGCCGCTCTCTCGAGGGGTTCGCCGCCGCGGCGGTGTACGCGACCTGCCGGACCCGGTCCATCTCCCGGACGGTGGAGGAGGTCGTCGCGGTGGCGAAGGCCGACGAGAACGAACTCCGGGCGGCCTACGACGCGATGAACCGCGACCTCGGCCTCCCGACCGGGCCCATCGACCCCGCGGAGTACGTCCCCCGGTTCGCGACCGACCTCGATCTCCCCGACGCCGTCGAGCGTCTGGCTCGGGACCTGGTCGCGGAGGCCCACGATCGCTCGCTCGTCGCCGGACGCAACCCCTGTGGCGTGGCCGCCGCCTGCCTGTACACCGCCGCTCGTCGTGAGGGCGCCGACCTCACGCAGGCCGCAGCGGCCGACGCCGCCGGTGTGACGCCCGTGACGCTGCGCGCGACCTACGTGGAACTCCGGGAGTAGACCGGACCGACGTCTCCTCGTTCTCGAGCCGCGTGGCTGTCGTCCCGTCCGGCAGCGCGGCCGTGACCGGAGCGTCTACTCGTCGAAACACGCGGCGACGCCGCGAGCGAGGGTGTCGAGCGCGGTCGCGGCAGACGACGCGGCGGCGGTACGGACCGCCGGTCGGCTGGCCGTGACGCCACCGGCCAGGTGCTCGGATTCGGGGATCGTGACGCAGGGTGCCCCGAACGCGCGCTCGACGGCCGCGACCGGTGGATCCCCGCCACAGCGATTGAGCGCCACGCGCGCCAGGCCGGCGTCGAGGGCGACCGCGGCACCGCGGGTCCGGAGCGCGTCGGTCACGGCCGACCGAGCCGGCGTCGTCACCGGCACGCAGGCGTCGGCCGCGGACAGCCCCATGGCGACGTCGGCCTTCAGTCCGGCCGGGCAGTCGACGACGACCCGTCCGTACTCCCGGGCGACGGCGTCGACGGCCGCCTCGAGAGCGGCGGGGTCGGCGCCGCGCGCCCCGGACAGCGTCCGCCCGCAGGGAAGCAGACGCACGCCGCGGCTCTTCCGCACCGCCTCGAGCGGGGACGCCCGCCCGGCGAGCACGTCGTGGAGGTCGGGCCCCCGGCCGGCCGGGAGGTCGGCCATCGCGAGGTCGCCGTCGACGACCACCGCCCCGAGCGCGGCGCCGAGTTCGAACGCCACCGTCGACTTCCCCACGCCGCCCTTCCCGCCGCAGACGGCCACCTTCATCCGCGGCCGGTCGTGCCCCATCGGCCACGGGCCGTCTCGCCTCGGGCGCCGGCGGGGCCGTCCGTTCCCCCGGACCGGAGCCGTCCGACCCGCTCGGCGACGGCGGCGAGCGCGCGGCGGTCCCCGTCGTCGAGTCCGTCCGCCGTCGACCGGGACGCCACGTCCTCGAGCCACGCTCCGACGGCGCCCGGGACCGCGGTCGTCTCGCCGGGGGACGGAGCGCCCCTGCTGTCCTCCCCGAGGACCGGCACCGCGTCCCGCGGCGGGGCCGGGTCGCCGTACGCCGCGAGGACGTCCGCTGGCCCCCGCTCGTCAGCGCCACGGACGTCGTCGCCCGTGGCGAGCGTCTCCACGGCGACCGGCGGGTCGGCCGGCGGTGCCGGGGTGGCGTAGCCCAGGGCCAGTGTCTCGCCCGCCGCGAGGACGGCCTCGAACGCCACGTCCGCCGCCGCGTCGTCACGCTTCGAGCGGTGGCCGTCGGCGGCCCAATCCTCCGGCACGCCACCGTCGACGGCCGTCCACCCGGCCACCGGGCGACCGCGTCGCCGCGGCGGCCAGACCGGGCCGTCGAGTCTGTTCTCCACGCGGACGTGGCGCCGGCGGTCACCGCCCGCGACGGTGCACTCCACGAGGGTGACGTCCCCGACCGCCGTCGCGTCGCACTCGAGTCGCACGCCGGCCGTTGGCCGCCCGACCCGCCTTAAACGTCCGTCGCCGGACAGCAGATCACCGGCGCGTCGAGCACGACCCGGGCGGCCCGGGCGTCCTCGAAGCGGCCGGCGGCGAGCACGACCGGCGCCGCGAGGTCGGCGAGTCGCGCCGCCGCGAGCGCGGCCGTCACGCTGTCGAGGCCGTCCGCGCCGAGCGGGTCTCGCTCCGAGGGGGTCCGGGTCGACACCGCGTCCCGGTCCGGGTCGACGGCGGACGGGTCGCCCCCCACGGCGGCCACGGCCTCGCGGAACCGGTC
>JBDGTC010000071.1:0-5693 GCA_042217215.1 Halobacteriaceae archaeon | reverse complement strand
AGCTGGTCGACCGTCTCGGCGCAGACGGTCGTGTTCACCTGGAGCGGGAGGCCGGCCTCGCGCGCCGCGCGCGCCGCGCGGAGCGTCTGCTCGAAGCTCCCGCGCTCCTGCCTGAAGCCGTCGTGGGCCGCGGGCGTCGCGCCGTCGAGGCTGAGTGCCATCCGTGCGAGGCCGGCGTCGGCGAGGTCGGCCACGGTCGCGGGGTCGAGCGAGTCCGTCCCGCTGGGCGTGAGCGTCATCCGGAGCCCCCGCTCGGTGCCGTACGCCACGAGGTGGCGGGTGTCGGGCCGTGCGAGGGGGTCACCGCCCGACAGCACGACCAGCTGGCCCTCCCCGAACCGCGCGGCGTCGTCGAGCAGCGCCTCGCCCTCCCCGGTGGTCAGCTCGTCGGGGTGCCGCTCGGGCACCGCGGACGCCCGGCAGTGCTTGCACGCGAGCCCGCAGGCCTGCGTGAGCTCCCAGACGAGGACGAAGGGGCGCCGCGAGGGGTCGATGGCGCGCGGGTCCATGTCACGGATCACGGCCCGGAGGGCTAAGAGCGTTCGGCGAACATGTTCGGCTCCGGGCGCGCCCCCGCGCGGACCGCCCTCGGCCCGAACCCGTTCGGCGAAACGCCCTGTCTCGCCCGCGACCACCGGGGCACATGGTCGACGCCGACGCCGTCCTCGCACGCACCGACTGCCCGGCGGAGGCTCCCGCCGAGACCCTGGACGTCCGGACGCTCCCGCCGCCACAGCCGCTCCGGGAGACCCTCGAGACGCTGGCCGACCTCCCGGCGGCGACGCCCGACGGGGCGCCCGCCGCGCTCCTCCAGGTGAACGACCGCGCACCCCGGCACCTCTACCCGCGTCTCGAGGAGCGGGGCTACCGCTACGAGACGCTCGAGGACGGCGCTGCGGCGGGTGACGCGGTGGCGACGGTCATCTGGCCGGCCGAGTGAGCGGTCACGGTGGCTGGGCCGCCGTTGGCGCCCACGCCCGCTACTTCTTCGGAAAGGTCGCGACGAAGTCGTCGACGTCGCGTCGCTCGACGCTGTAGGCCTCCTCGTCGAACGCGTCGACCTCAGCGGCCATCTCGTAGAAGAGCGGTTTCGGCTCGTGGTCGTTCACGATGGTCAGCGCCTCGCCGCTGTCGAGGTCGGCGAATGCCTCGTGGATCTTCGGGTGGCGCTCCGACGGCGGGATCTCTCGGACGTCGAGGGTGGTGTCGGCCATGCAGGCGTCACGAGGAGCGTCCCGGGGGAGGGGGTGTCGCCGAACGCGTTCGGGGCGGGCGACGGCTGGACGCCCCGTCAGCGCCGTGACTCCAGGAGGCGGAGTATCTCGGCGGGCGTCTCCACGTCCCACGTGGTCACCAGCTCGTGGGTCTGCAGCTCGGCGGGTGCGTCGTCCGGCGCCATCGCGGCGAACTCGGTCCCGTTCCGCTCGGCGGTCTCCTGGAACTCCTCGATGAGCCCCACGTCGGACCGCGTGCCCTTCGAGACGTAGACGACGTTGTCCGTCGAGACGTCGAAGCCGGCGATGTCGGGGAGCGGCCCGTCCAGGGCCTCCGATTTCTTCCGCGCGAAGACGTCGATGCAGTAGTCTGTCTGGGGCTGGACCCTGGTCCGGTGCTCGTCGGGCATCTCGTCTCGGGCCTCGTGGGCGATCTCCACGAGCTTCGACGGTGGCGTCGACCCCGACTCCGTGAGCGAACTGTAGCTGCGCGTCTCGAAGACCTCCTCGGAGCATAGCTGGACCCGCACGTGGTCCCCGGAGAACTCGAGGATGCGGTACGGCCGGAAGGGCCGGGACGTGGCCTGGTACTTCTCGAACTGGTAGACGGCGTGGTCGGTGGCCGGGATCTCGGTGACGTCGTCGCTGGCGCTGACGACGTCCACCTCCACGCCGGCCTGCTCGTCGAGCTCGAACCGGAGGTGCTCGACGGAACGGTCCTCGGGTGCCTGCTGTGGTCGGAGCTCGGTCGCGTAGAGGTCCCGAGGTGGATTGACGTAGAGACAGGTGCTGCGCGTGTTCGCCTGCGAGAGCACCACTGCGTCCTCACCGAGCGTCTCGGCGACGCCGCGCAACGCGGCCGCCGTCCCTCGGCGCACGGTCGGGCACGCCTCGAAGAGCGGCTGCGGGTCGAACTCCGGTGCCGGGTGGGCGAACGTCCCGCCTTCCGTGACGATGACGTCTGGGTCGTAGGTGTCGACGATCTCGTCCCCCTTGTCCGAGAGATTCCACCCCGTCATCACGACCGTGGTGTGGTCCTCGACGAAGGACTGGAACTCCCGGCGCTCGGCGTCGTCCATCCGGTCCTCCTCGTCGACGGTCCCGTGGGACGTGACCACGACGTCGAACGCGGTCTGTTCCGCGCGGTACTTCTCGTACCGTTCGCGGAGCTTCTCGTGCAGCCACCTGAGGGCGGGCGGCCCGAACAGCCTGGCGAGTTCGGACAGGTACCTGAACTCGGTGTAGAAGGTGTCCGGGTTCGCCACGCCCACCGGCTCGTCGTCGGCGGTGACGGCAATCTGGCCGTCCACGTCGTAGGCGTCGCCTCGCCTGTAGAGTCGGGACTCCTGAACCTCGTCCGCGAACGGGGTGTCAGAACGGAGCGGCCGGACGAACCGCTCGTACAGCGCGGCCGCGTCGTGTCTATCGTCCGTGGGCCACCTGGTCGTCGGGATGTCCAGGTCGTGGGCGAGCGAGAGCAGCTCCCGCTGGAACGTCTCGTGCGGTCCGTGGACCGGCCGGCCGAGCGCGTGTAGTTTCACCTCAGACATGTAGGCGAGCCTTATACGTTGTCTGACGTATGGCTTGCCACCGGCGCAAATCTTGCCGCGCGACCGCCGGGGGTTTGTAGGGCCGGGCCGTCAGTCCCGGCAAGCGCCATGGCTCCCGACGAGTGGTCCGCGGAGTACTTCGACGAGCAGTACGCCGACCCGGACCCGTGGGACTTCGCGTCGGCGGACTACGAGCGCCAGAAGTACCGGCGTCAGATCCGCGTCCTCCGGGACCATGGTCCCGACGTCGACGCCATCCTCGAACTCGGCTGTGCCGAGGGCGTCCACTCCGAGATGCTGCTCGACGCCTTCCCGGGGGCCGACCTCGTCGGCGTCGACATCGCGCCGGCGGCCGTCCGACGGGCCAGGGAGCGGGTCGGGACCGAGCGGACCCGCTTCGTCTGTGCCGACGTCGCGGACGCGGTGGCGGACCTCGAGGGTCCCTTCGATGCCGTCGTCTGGAGCGAGACCATCTACTACCAGGGCGACAGCATGGGCGTCCCGGCGCTGTACGACCTGATCTGTGACGTGGACGACCTGCTCGCCGACGACGGCGTCCTCTGTCTCGCGAACATCGTCGACCAGCAGGACGCCCCGGAGACGCCCCTGACCCGGGCGCCGGTCATCGAGGCCTACCGGGCGCTTCTGTCCGGCCGCTTTTGCCCCGTCCACGAGGCGGAGTACACCGAGTCGAAGGAGGACCGCGAGCACACGTACCGCGTCTGGGGATTCCGACCGGAGCGGTCGTAGTGGTCCCCTCGGGGGTCGGTCGCCCCTGCTCACGCGTGGGTGATCTCGACGCGCCATTCCTCGGGCCCCGCCTGCGTCGTCTCGTAGGCGAAGCCCCGGCGCTCCAGCACGTCGTAGAGTGGCTCCGGTTCGAACCTGTTGACGAGGACGAGCCGGTCGCCCTCGGGGAGGTCCGCCAGGGCCTCGGTGATGGGCCCGAAGGGCTCCCGGTCGAGGTCGCGCACGTCGAGGCGGTGGACGGCGTCGTCGGTCGGCGACATGCACCGGGGAACGGCACGGCGTCCCATCCACGTGGTGGCGATGGTGTTCGGTGACCCCGGCGGCAGTTCCCTCGTCGGCGGTCCGGTGAACATGTTCGGCAACACTATCTGCCCCGAGAGCCGAATATCTTCGAGTACGATGCCACAGGCCACCCTCACCGTGACCATCCCGGACGGGATCTGGATCGGCGACGTCACGCGCGACCACCCCGAGGCGTCCATCCGCCTTCTCGCCGCGCACGCGGACGGCGGCGTGGGCGTGGGCCTCGCCGAGGTGACCGCGGCGGACGTCGAGGCGGTCGTCGCCGACGTGCGGGGCCGCGAGACCGTCACCGAACTCGAGGTGCTCCAGCGCTACGAGGACACCGCGCTCGCGCAGTTCGAGACGACGATGCCGCTCCTGTTGCTGCCGGTCCAGGACTCCGGTGTCCCGCTGACGATGCCGTTCACCATCCGGGACGGGCAGGCGGAGTGGGAGCTCACGGCCCCGCAGCACCGGCTCTCGGAACTCGGGACCCAGCTCGAGGAGTTCGGCATCCCGTTCACGGTCGAGCAGCTCTCCCAGCGCGTCGAGCCCCAGCAGCTCCTCACGGACCGCCAGCTCCGGCTGGTCTCCGCGGCCGTCGACGCCGGGTACTACGACACGCCCCGGGAGTGCTCGCTGACAGAGCTCGCGGATCACCTGGACCTCGCGAAGTCCACGACGAGCGAGACGCTCCACCGCGCCGAAGAGAAAATCGTAAAGCAGTTTCTCGAGAACTTCGAGGGAGCGACGATTGAGACAGCCACGCCATGACGTCCCGGGACGTCTCCCGGACCGGTCCGAGACCGATGCTCGCCCACCAGACTGCCACACCCGGACGACCGCTCGCACAGATGGTACGTGACCCGTTTGCCGCGGAGGCACCCGCCCTCGAGGACGTCCTCGACGCGCTCGACGACGCCGACTGCCGGGCCATCATCGAGGCGCTCGAGGAGCCGATGACGGCGAACGAGCTCTCCGAGGCCACCGACGTCCCGCTCTCGACCATGTACAGGAAACTCGAACTGCTCACGGACGCCTCGCTGCTCGAGGAACGCATTGACATCCGGTCGGACGGCCGGCACACCACGCGGTACGCGCTCGCCTTCGAGGAGGTGCGCATCGCACTCGACGAGGACCGCGCGGTCGACGTCGCCATCAAGCGCCGTGCGGCCGCCCCGGAGGAGCGCCTCTCCGAGCTGTGGTCGGAGGTGCGCAAAGAGACATGACCCACGAGGTGCTCATCACGGTCCTCAAGTCCGTCACGCTGGTCCTCGGGGGCTCCATCACCTTCTACGCCTACAAGGCGTACACGCGCACGGGCTCCTCCGCGCTCCGCGCGCTCGCCATCGGCTTCGGCACCGTCACGCTCGGCGCCATCCTCGCGGGCATCGTCGACCAGCTGCTCGCCGTCGAGCCCCGGCTGGCCCTCGTCGCCGAGAGCCTGTTCACCACCATCGGCTTCGCTGTCATCCTCTACTCGCTGTACGTCGAGTGAGCGGCTCCGGCGACGCCGGCGCTCTTTCTCTTAAAGAACCCGGCGAACGCGTTCACCCGGATTCCTGCCGGTCGGGAACCCGCTGGCCGGTTGAAGGGGACAGACCGCCAAGCACGACCCGTGAGGCGACCACAGATGTTCGACACCTCCCGTCGGCGCGTGATGCAGGCACTCGGTATCGGCGGCGCGGCCTCGGTGGCCGGCTGTAGCGCCCCCGCGGCCAACGACGGGTCCGGGAACCCGACCGACACGGGCACTCCGACCGACACCGCGACCCCGGCACCCGTCGACACCGACCAGGTGGCGGCGGACCCGGCGGACGTCCCGGACCCCGTGGACTGGTCCGAGCCGAAGCACCACGACATCACCCTGATCGTGGAGGAGGTGACCGCGGAGATC
>JBDGTC010000002.1:0-5847 GCA_042217215.1 Halobacteriaceae archaeon | reverse complement strand
GTCGAGACCCTCGACGTGCCGGTGGTGACCTCCTACAAGGGGAAGGGCCTCGTGCCGGAGGACGACCCCCGGTCGGTGGGCGTCACCGCGAGCTTCCTCTCCTCCGGCGCCCGCGCCGTGCTCGACGCCGCGGACCTCGTGCTCGCACTGGGGACGGACTTCGACGGCGTGACGACCGGCGGGTGGTCGCTCCCGATGGGCGACGCGCTCGTCCACGTCACGCTCGACGGCGGCGCGGTCGGCGCGGCCTACGAGCCCGACGTCGCGGTCGTCGACGACGCCGCCACCGCCGCGCGGGAGCTCCGCCGCCGGGTGGACGGCCCCGTGGGCTGGGACGGGTCGGCCCTCGGCCCCCGCGTCCGGCGGGAGTACCGTGACCACCTCGCCGGGCGCGGCCTGCTCGACCCCGAGGCGAGTCCGGCACCGACGCCCGCGGTCCTCGGGGCCGTCCGCGAGGCCACCCCGCGGGAGGCCACGGTCGTCACCGACATCGGCGGCCACCGGCTGTGGGCGCTCCAGACCTTCCGGGCCGACGGCCCGCACCGCTACGTCACCGCCGGCTCGTGGGCAGGGATGGGGGTCGGGCTGCCGGGCGCGCTCGGTGCGAAGCTCGCGCGGCCCGACGCCCCGGTCGTCTGCCTCCACGGAGACGGCGGCCTCGAGATGTGCCTCCAGTCCCTGCACACCGGCGCGGCGGAGGGACTCGGCGTGGTCTGCGTGGTGTTCGCCGACGCGGACTACGGCATCATCTCGAAGGACCCGGCCATCTACGACGGCGAGACCCGCGAGTTCGCGTGGGATGCTCCGGACCTCGCGGGCGTCGCCGAGAACCTCGGCTGCGTCGGGGAGCGCGTGGACACCGCGGCCGCGGCGGGCGAGGCCGTCGCGGACGCCGTCGCGGCCGACCGGGACGTGCCGACGCTCGTCGAGGTGCGCATCGACGGCGACGAGCCGACGGTGAAGGACGTCGCCGAGTACGAGACCGCGCTCCCCTGAGGGCCCGACCGCGGGCCGCCCGAGCGGCGGCTGGTGACGCCGTCTCCACCCGAAACGCAGCGCACGCGCGTCTGACGCGGGCTGGGAGCGGCGGTTCCCCCGCCCGGTTCCACCCGAAACGCAGCGCACGAGCGTCAGACGGATGTCGGCTCACGGTGGCCGTCCGGCTACGCGCCGGGCTCCACGAGGGTCGCCGGGTGGCGTGCGGGACGCTCCAGCACCGCCGGGAGCTGGTCGAGACAGGAGGTGCCCGACGCGACGAGCGTGCGCTCGTCGTCCTCGAAGGCCGGCGTCCTGAGTTCGTCGCCGACGGCCATGGAGAGCTCGTAGTACTCCGACTTGAACCCGAAGGAGCCCGCCATGCCACAGCACTCCGCATCGCTCGTGGCGACGTCGTACCCCAGCTGCTCGAGAACGGCGACGGTGTGGGCCTCGAGCCCCATCGTGCGCTGCTGGCAGTGGCTGTGGTAGGCGAGGGACTCCTCACTCTCGGCAGCCGGCCCCCGGAGGCCACCGAGGTCGCCGCCGTTCTCCGCGAGGCCGAAGACGTACTCGAAGAGGTCGTAGCTCGCGCCCTCGAGGCGCTCGAAGGCCGCCTGCGGGAGGAGGTGCTCGTAGTCCTCGCGGAACATCGCGAGGTCCGAGGGCTCCACGGCGACGACGTCGCGGCCCGCGTCGACGTGCTCGGCGAGGGCGGCGTAGCAGTCCGAGGCGGCGTCGTCCGCGGTGGCGATCATCCCCTGGGAGAGCGGCGCGCGCCCGCTCTCGGGCACCGAGGGGACGCGGACGTGGACGTCCATGGCCTCGAGCACCCGCACCGCGGCTTTGCCGCGCGAGGGGCGGACGTAGTTGGTGTACACGTCGGGGTAGAGCACGGCCTCGCGGGCGGCCTCGTCGGCCGGGACCGCGGGGCCGCGGTCGGCGAACCACGCGACCAGGCTCTCTCGCGCGAAGGTAGGCAGCTCGCGCCGGCGGTCCACGCCGACGAGGCGCTCCATCGCCCACCGCGCGGGGGCGGAGTCCGCGACCCAGTTCGAGACCGGCGCGAGCGCGCTCCCCACCCGCGCCGCGGTACCGAAGTTGCCGAAGAAGCGCTTCTGGAGGTCGAGGCCCGCGGGCTCCTCGTCGGGCGTGAGCCCGGAGACGAGGTGGTCGAACTCCGTGGGCTCGGCGCCGCGGTTCACCCGGTCCCGGACCACCTCGTTGATCCACGGGATGTCGATCTTCACGGGGCAGGCCTCCTTGCACCGCGAGCAGCCGGTGCAGAGGTCGTTGAACTCCGCGGCCGAGTCGAGGCCGTGGACGCCGGCCTCCCACCCGGTCGCGATGCCGCCGGTGTACGTCTCGCCGCCGAAGGCGTGCCCGCCGACCTGCTGGAAGTTGCCACACGTGTTCGCACACGCGCCACACCGGATGCAGTACAGCGTCTCCCTGAGCTGGTCGTCCTCGCGCATCGCGGTGCGGCCGTTGTCCAGCAGCACGAGGTGGAAGTCGCGCCCCTCGCCGTCGGCGGCCGAGAGCGGGGTGTCCGCGGACTCGGGGTCGTCGAAGTCCGTGACCGGCGAGTCACCCGGCGGCGTGAACAGCGAGAGGTACGCGGTGAGGTCCTGGCCCGTGCCGGAGCGACCGATGAGCTCCGCGAAGGGGGCGAGCTGTTCGAACTCCGGAATCAGCTTCTCGATCCCCGCGACCGCGACGTGGGTGTCGGTGGCCTGCACCGACTTGCGCGCGTTGCCCTCGCTGGTGACGAGCATGAGCGTCCCCGTGTCGGCGGCGACGAAGTTCGCGCCCGTCACGCCGACGTCCGCCGAGCGGATGCGCTCGCCGAGGTGCTCGCGGGCGAAGCGGGTCAGCTCCTCGGCGGTCTCGAGGGGCGGATCGGGGTCGAACGTCTCGTTGAACAGGTCGGCGATCTCCTCGCGGGACTTGTGGATACCCGGCGCGACGAGGTGGGAGGGCGCCTCGTCGGCGACCTGGAGGACGAACTCGCCGAGGTCGGTCTCGACCACCTCGACGCCCAGCGCCTCGAGGTGCTCGTTCAGCTCGATCTCCTCGGTCGTCATCGACTTCGACTTCACGACCGTCTCGGCGTCGGCCGGCCCCACGACCTCCTCCTCGACGTACCGGTTGGCGTCGGCGGCGTCCTCGGCGACGTAGACGTGTCCGCCGCGGGCCTCGATCACCTCGGTGACCTGTTCGATGAGCTCCGGCAGTCGCTCGATGGCGTCCTCCTTGATGGCCCGGGCCTCGTCTTTCAGCCCGTCGTAGTCCTCGAGGTCCGCGACCGCGTCGTAGCGGCCCTGGTTGAACCCCCGGGTCCCCTCCTCGACGGCGTCGCCCTCGGTCTCCAGGAGGTGGCGGATCTTCGCCGCCTTCTCGCGTCGCGAGGCCATCAGCGGTCCTCCACGAGGACGACGTGGACGGTCTCGGGCCCGTGCGCGCCCAGCACCAGGTCGCCCATGTCGGCGGTGGCCGAGGGGCCGGTCGCGATGACGGCCGACCCGCCCGCCGCGGCGTGCTCGCCCAGTTCCGCGAATGCCGCGTCGATGCCACTCACCACGTCGCTCGCGGCGAGGACGCCGACGTGGCGCTCGCAGAACAGGCTCGCGGGCTCGGTGCCGGCGGCGTCGCCGTCGACCACGACCGAGCCGTAGTCCGCGACGCCCAGCGAGAGGCCGGTCACGCCGGTCTCGGCGGCCTCGATCTCGGCGGGCATGGGGTCGAGCGTGAACGAGGTGTCCCCCGCCGGCGACACCTCGGCGAGGTCGACGCCCTCGAGGTCGACCGGCACGCCCACGGCCGGCCCCTCGACGGCCGCGGCGACCGCGTCGGCCGCGCCGTCGGCGTCCGTCCGGGTCAGCTCCACCCCGACGCGGTCGAGTGCCGCCGCGAACGTCTCGGTCGGGCCCCCGTCTCCGCTGGCTGCGCTCATGGCACGCGGGTTCCGCCAGCAGGAGGTAATGCCTTTCGCCTGTGGCGGGTCGCGCCCGGCAGCGCGGCGGTCAGGGCCCGCCCGCGCTCCCCTCTGTTGCCGCCACGGCCTCGCGGTCGGGCGCCGTCGCCCGGCCGCCGCCCGCACCGCCGAGCGTGAGGACACCCGCGGCGAGGAGGGCGAGTCCGCCGTAGACCGCCAGCCCCGCCTCGACGGGGTGGGTCGTCGTCGCCGGTCGGTTCACGGCCGTGGCGAGCGTGTACAGGTAGTGCGCCGAGACGACCGCTGTGCCGGCACCGGTCGGCACGGCGAGGGCGGCCACCGGCCAGGCCCACCCGACCGCGGTCGCGACGAGTGCGACGGCGGCGACCCCGAGCACCAGGGCCACGTAGCCGTCGTTCGAGGGGGACCCCTGCGCGGTGGCGAACCCGACCGCCCGGGGGACGAACACCAGGAACGCACCCGTGCCGGCGAGGAGCCGGAGCCAGCGCTCGTCGAGCCCCGCGTCGGCGAACGGTCGGGGGACGAGGGTCAGCGTCGCGTGCCGCGACGCGGCCACGGCGCTCGCGAGGACGAGCGCGCTACCCGCCACGGCAGTCACCAGCGGGCCGGGACTACCGGGAAGGACGAGCGACGACCCGGCGAGCGCGACGCCGGCGGCGCCCACCGGCACCGCCGCGGACTCCCACCCGGCGCGGTGCTGGACGGCCAGGGCGGCCAGCGCCAGCGGGACGGTGAGGAGCGCGCCGCCGTGCTCCACGCCGGTCGCGTACTGCCCCGGGGGGAGAATCACGTCGGTCCGTGCCTCCCACCGCAGGGTCGCACCCACGACGGCCAGGACGGCACCGGTCCACGTCAGCGCCGTGGCGCCCGTCTCGACGCGAGGTCGGTCGAACACCCGTCGACGTTCACGACGAGCAACCATAAATCTCCGCCCGCGGCGCCCCGACGGCGGTTTGAAGGCCTCCGCGGCGGAGCCCCCACCATGGCAACCGAGGACGCGCCGGAGGGGACCGACCGCCTCCCGCCCGAGGACCCGGCGCGGGACGCGGCCGCGGACTACGACTACCGCAGCCCCGACGTCGACCGGCCCGCGATGGTCGAGGAGCTGTCGGCCCGCGTGGACGGCGAGGTGCGCTTCGACGACTACTCCCGGCAGCTGTACGCCACCGACGCCTCCGCCTACGAGGTGCTCCCGGTGGGCGTCGTCTTCCCCCGCTCGACCGCGGACGTCTCCGCGGTGCTGTCGTACTGCGCCGCGCGGGACACGCCGGTGCTTCCCCGCGGGGGCGGGACGAGCCTGGCCGGCCAGACGGTGAACGAGGCGGTCGTGCTCGACTTCACGCGGTACATGGACGACGTCGTCGACGTCGACCCCGACGCGCGGCGTGCGACGGTCCAGCCCGGCGCAGTGCTGGGCGAGCTGAACGGCGACCTCGCGGAGCACGACCTGAAGTTCGCGCCCGACCCCGCGTGGGGCGACAAGTCGGCCGTGGGCGGGGCCATCGGGAACAACTCGACGGGCGCACACTCGCTGGTGTATGGCAAGACCGACGCGTACCTCGAGCGCTGCGAGGTCGTGCTCGCCGACGGCACGGTGACGGAGTTCGGCGAGGTGACCGTCGAGGAACTGGCCGAGCGCGCGGGCGCGGACGGCCTCGAGGGGCAGATCTACGCCACGGTCCACCGCATCCTGGAGGAGGAGACCGACGCCATCGACGACGCGTTCCCCGACCTCACGCGGAACGTCTCGGGGTACAACCTCGACCGCCTCGTCGCGGAGGCGCGCGGGTCGCTGCGCGGAGAGACCGACGAGAGGGAGGCCGCGGAGGCCGCGGCCACGCGCCTCGGCGACGCCGGGACGGTCAACCTCGCACGCCTGCTCGCGGGCAGCGAGGGCACGCTCGCCGTCGTCACCG
>JBDGTC010000034.1:0-5885 GCA_042217215.1 Halobacteriaceae archaeon | reverse complement strand
TCGCGACGCAGCGGGACTACCCCAGCTGGGGCGACTGGATCGAGCGCGGCGTCACCGGCCTCTGCGAGGCCTGGGAGGTCGAGGCGCGCTCGCACAACCACCACATGTTCGGCTCCATCGACGAGTGGTTCTACACGCACCTCGCGGGCGTGCGGCCGGGTGCGCCGGGCTTCGACCGCGTCGTGTTCGAGCCGAGCGTTCCCGACGACCTCGACGCCGTCGACGCCACCGTCGACACCCCGCGGGGCCCCGTGGGCGCGGCGTGGGACGCCCGGGGCGACGGCGTGCGGTTCGACCTCGCGGTGCCGGCGAACGCCACCGGCGTCGCGGACCTGCCGGGCGCCGTCGAGGCCCTCGCCGGCGACCCTGTCGACCCCGGTGCGAGTCCGAGCACGGTGGGCGCAGACGAGGACGGCCGCGGCGGCCGGACGACGGTCGAACTGCCGCCCGGCGAGTGGACCGTCGAGACGCGCTGACCCGCCACGAGGGCGGGTCCGCCCGCGCGACACCCGCCGGACTGCACGGTGGACGGTCTCAGTAGTAGCCACCGCCGTCGCCGGTGGTCGTGGCCGGTGACGTCGAGTCGGACGTTGTGGAGTCGGCGGTCGTCGAGTCGGCCGTCGTCGTGCTCCCGCTCCCCGACCGCCTGGGCGTGCCGTCGGGGGCGAGCACCCACCACGCGTCGCCCGCCCCCTGCCCGGTGGCGTCGCCCGGCGCGGCGTCGTCGGCGTAGTAGTACAGCGGCCACCCGTTCGCCGCCACCTGCACGTCGCCGTCCGCCCGCTCGAAGGTGGTGAGGTCGGCGGTCACTCGCCCCCGGCGGCCGGGTCTCCCTCAGCCGTCAGCGGGGGCCACGACTGGCGGCAGCCGTCGGTGCACGAACTCGTCCCCGCTCCCCGGTCGTCGGCGTCGAACATGTACAGCGTCAGCCCGTCGCCGTCGACGAGGATCTCGCCGAGGTCGGGGTGGGCGGCGACCGCCACGGTCGCCGCACCGCCGGACCCGGCGGTCGTCGCGTCCGGTCCCGATGTCGTCCCCTCGGCCGGAGACGACGTCCCGTCACCGCCGCCGCCACAGCCGGCGGCGCCGGTGAGCGCGGTCCCGGCGAGCGTCCCCAGCAGTCTGCGTCGACTCGGTGCCATACCACTGGGTCGCCGGAGGGCGGGATGGGCGGTGTCCGAACTTCCTCCGACGTTCGACCCACCTGTCACCCGAACCGCGGTCGCGCTACCACCAGGTGATGCGGGCGAGGACCGCGAGCGCGACGAGTTCGAGGCCACACAGCGCCGTCATTCCGACCTGCACGTCCACGGTCGTCGCCTCGAACCAGCCCACGAAGCCGGGGTGGAAGACGTAGAGGCCGAGCCAGACGAGGTTCTCGACGAGGAGGAACCCGCCGAAGACGAGCAGGCCGAGGGTGTGGCTCGCGCCGTGGGCGCGGTAGTTGCGGAGCCAGACGCTCCCGAGTGCCACCAGCAGGACCGCGTTCGCGGCGGCGGCGACCCGGGCCGCGTCGAGCAGGAGCGTCATCTACACCTCCTTCGGGGTACGTCCCCAAAGGCGCTGTCCATGGTTCGTCCAAACTTCGGCCGCGGGAGCGCGGTCCGCACCGACCCGGACGCGGCGGTTCCGGTCGGGTCCGTCTCGGTGGAGGCCGTCACGGTCGACGCCGTCCGGGCCAGGGGGCCGTCCGGCATCACTCCTCCCCTCCCACGGTCTCGAAGATGTCCTCGAGGACGTCGCGGTGGTCGCGGACCTGGTCGGTGAGGAGGTACGCCGCGGCGTACTCGTCGCCGGTCGAGCGCGTGACGTTGTTGTCACAGAGCACGTCGAGGTGGTGGCGCACGGTGGTGTAGTCGAGGTCGAGGGCCTCGGCCACCTGGTTGGGGTTCCGGGGCCGCTCGTCGAGCGCGCGCAGGATGCGCACGCGCGTCGGCCCGCCCCGGGAGCTCGCCAGCAGGTGCCAGAGCGTGCCCTCCATCGCTTCGACCGACACGCCCCGGTGACGTAAACGGCAGGGGCGGTGCCGGGCCGGCGCGCGCCGGCGACACGCCGTGGCGGCGCCCGACGGGAGGCCGCCCGGCTCCGGAACCACTAACTCCGGCGGAGGCGACCCGCCGCCATGAGCCTCGTCGCGGCGCTCGTGGCCGGCGGCGCCGTCGGCGCGACGCACGCCCTCGAGTCCGACCACGTCGCCGCCGTCGCCGGCCTCCTCGACGGCGAGCGCTCCGGGCTCGCGGCCGGCACCGTCGGCGCGTCGTGGGGCGTGGGCCACACCCTGCCCATCGCCGCACTCGGCCTCGCGATGGTCGCCGCGGGCGTCCGGCTGCCACCGGCGGTCACCGCCTTCTTCGAGGCGGTCGTCGGCCTCCTGCTCGTCGCCATCGGCGGTCGGCTGCTCCTCTCCGTCCGCCGCGACCGAGAGCGAGCTGCTCAATCCTCTTCCCACGATTCCCCCGCGGCGCACGGCCACGGCGGGCGCCTCCACCGCCACCTCGGCCTCGGCGACCTCGACCTCGGCGTCGCGCACAGCCACCTGCACGGCGAGGCGTTCGCGGTCGGCGCCGTCCACGGCGTCGCGGGGAGCGGCGCGCTGGTGGTCGCGCTCGTCGCCGAGGCGCCGACCGCGGGCGCGGCGACCGCGTTCCTCGCGGCCTTCGGGGTGTGTTCGGTGTGCACGATGGCTGGCGTCTCGCTGTGCTGGGGGCGGGCGCTCGACGCCGGGCGGCGACGGGCGCTCTCGGCGGTGGCGGGAGCAGTGGGCGTGGCCGTGGGGCTTCGGCTGCTCTGGGCGACGGTCGGCGTGTAGCCGCGCGCCGTCGGGGATGTGTCGGACGCCCGGGAATCACCACGCGGGCGTCCTGGCAGCGGCGGTCGGAGGCCCGATGCTATTGCGGGAGCAACACTTATGTCCGGCACGGATGACGTGACAGCAGGATGGGTTGTCCCCCGGACCCGAACTGCGACGGAACGAACTACTCCAGTCGCACCGACCTCGACGGTCTCTGGAGCGCACGGGGCCACGAGGCCCACCAATCGCGGAGGGCGGTCGCGGGATTCGATTGTGACGACTCGCCGCAGCCCACCCGTCGAACGCTGCTCGGGACGCTCACGACAGGCGGACTCGCGGGGGTCGCCGGCTGTGGCCTCTGGGAGGGACGTGGCGGGTCACCTCCGCCGTCGATTTCGCACTGCCACCAGTCGGTGGACCTCGCCGAACATCAGCCCGACGGGCTCGGGTGGCCACAGCCCAGACGCGACGCCGCGAACACCGGCGTGGCGCACACGCCTGCCCCGACAGCCCCCGTCGAAACGGGGTGGACGCTCTCGGAGGAGAATCTCGAAGGTGCAATCGAGAGAGGTGGTGCGTTCAAGTTGGCGCCGACGGTCCGGGACGGGACAGTCGTACTCAGCGCTTCGTCCGCCGTCCACGGTATCGATGCCACGGACGGGGCGCTCCAGTGGTCTGTCGACCTGACCACGATGCATGCCATTGAATGGCCCACCATCCTCACCGACGATCTGATTGTCGCTGCCGACGGCGACAGTGCTGACGACGAGAATCCGGCGCTCGTCGGCCTCGACTGGAGCGACCAAACCGAACGGTGGCGCCGGGACCTCGAACTGCCGAGGGGTCCATGGTCGCGCAGGCCAACGCACGACGACGCAACGCTCTACGTGCAGACCCGGAAAAACGAGCTGGTCGCACTCGACGTGGCAACGGGCGAGACGCGCTGGGGCCCGGTCGCGCCCGCTGGCCCAATCCGGGGGTCGCCCGCGGTCGTCGGCGACCGCGTGTTCGTCGAGGGCGAGGACCGCGTCTTCGCACTCGACACGGAGAGTGGAAACCTCCTGTGGGAGCGGCCACTGGACCTGTCACCCACTGAACGGGGGAGCTACTATCTCGAGGGAGTCGCGGTCGCGGACGCCGAGCGAGTCTACGTGCGGCGAACGTTCGACTGGGACCGCATCGCTGTCGACGGCGGGACCGGCGCTGACAGGGCGTTCGACGGGTTCGCCACGCTGTTCGCGCTCGACCAGGCCGACGGCAGCACGCAGTGGACGGCACACTTCCCGGCGAGCGAGCGCGTCGCTCAGCCCGTCGTTCGCGACGGTGTCGTGTTCGTCGACGGCTCTCCATCAAGGGCCCTACTCGACGAGAGCAAGGAGAAAGACGGGCAGCCCGAGCCGTTCGTCGTCGCCATCGACGCCGCGAACGGCTGTGAGCGCTGGCGAGTCCACCCCTTCGACGACCCCTTCGCCTTCCATCACCCTGGAATGGCACTCGCCGACGACACACTCGTCGTCACCCGTCATCCTGAGCCACCCGAACGTCGGGCCATCCAAGGGCTCGCGACGGCCGACGGCTCGGTTCGGTGGGAATACCCCCTCTCGGAGGAATCCGGCCACCTGGCAGAGCCAGTCGTCGCCGACGGTACCCTCTACCAGGTCTGGGACGCGGGAGGTGGGTACAAACTCGCAGCCATAGAGTGACGCAATACGGCCACGGGCTCGCCCCGACCGCCGGGACCTACAGTCCCACGTGCTCGCGGAACGCCCGCCCCGTGAGCCACTCGCGGTCGCGGTCCGAGAGCGTCGGGACGTGGTCGAGCCACGTGCGCGTCTCGACGTACGCGGCGGCGTCGCTCACGTTCGGGTAGTCCGAGCCCCAGAACACGCGCTCGCGACCGAACTGCTCCAGGAGGTAGGTGACGTGGTCGTGGACGTCGCGGTACGGGAACCCCTCGGCCGACCAGTGGGGCATCTCCGAGACCTTCACCGCGACGCCGTCGTGCGCGGCGAGGTCGCCGAAGCGGCGGAAGGCTTCGTCCTCGGCCGGCGGAATCGCCGGGTCGGGGTGGCCGAGGTGGTCGAAGGCGTAGGTCAGGTCGGGGTAGGTCTCGACGAGGTCGAGCGCCTGGTCGAGTTGCTCCCGGTGGGCGAGAATCTGCACGAGCGCGTCCGTCTCACGAGCCGCCTCCCAGAACGCCGTCTCCTCGATGGCGTCCTCGAGCCAGTCCACGTCGGGGTCCATCGCCTCCCACATCTGGTCGTACGGGCAGATGGCGCCGAGGCGGAAGCCGAGGACGCCGTCGACCGCCATCGACGCGCGGAGTGTCTCCGCGGCGTCGTCGGCGAACGGGTCGAGCATGACGACGCCGTACAGGCGGTCCCGCTCGGCCGCGACCCGCTCGGTGTAGGAGTTGTCCGTCCACTCGTTGATGGGGTAGCCGACCACGACCGCCTCGTCGACGCCCGCGCGGTCCATGTCGTCGAGGAGGGCGTCGGCGTCGTAGACGAGCGGCGCCTCGAAGCCCGAGACCTCGGCCTCGATCATCGGCCCGTTGACCCAGGGCCGCTCGCGGCTCGGCGGCGCCCACGCGTGGGTGTGGGTGTCCAGCACCATGTCCGGGCGTGCTCCCGCCGCCCTCTTACCTGTTTTCCGACGCCGCGGGGGCGGGCGGCGCCGCCGTGACACCACGGGCCCGCCGACCGGTGGACGCCGGGTTCTTGTCCCCGCGTCCCCAACACGTTCCCATGACCGAGACGGACGCCGAGGACGCCCTCCCCGAGCGCGAGGCCGAGTGGAAGGAGCGACTCACCGAGGAGGAGTACGAGATACTCCGGGAGCGGGGGACGGAGCCGCGGTACAGCGGCGAGTACCTCGAGTATGACGAGGACGGCGTCTACCGGTGTGCGGGCTGTGGCGCCGCCCTGTTCGACGCCGACGCGAAGTACGACGCCGGGCACGGCTGGCCCTCCTTCTCCGACGCGCTCGGCGACGCCGTCGAGACGCGCCTCGACACCAGCCACGGCATGCGCCGCACGGAGGTCGTCTGCGCCGCGTGTGGCGGCCACCTCGGCCACGTCTTCGACGACGGCCC
>JBDGTC010000053.1:6005-6087 GCA_042217215.1 Halobacteriaceae archaeon | reverse complement strand
GAGCTGCTCGTGGCCGTCCTCGAGAGCGACCTCGTGGAGCAGGACTACCTGCCGTGAGGTGAGCCCCTCGCTCGTTCGGCGG
>JBDGTC010000053.1:0-5905 GCA_042217215.1 Halobacteriaceae archaeon | reverse complement strand
CACTCGCCGCGCGGTCGCTCCGCGAGGCGGAGCGACACGCTTGCTCGCGCCGCCCTGCTCGCGTGTCGTCGCTCCCTCCGGTCGCTCCTCCCGCTGCGCTCGTTCGGCGGCACTCGCCGCGCGGTCGCTCCGCGAGGCGGAGCGACACGCTTGCTCGCGCCGCCCGAACCAACACCTTCAGTATCCGCCCCACCCCATCCACCTGCATGAGCGACGCCGAGGACCTGACGCGGCGGGGTCTGCTCGCCGGTGTGGGAACCGCCGCCGGCACCGCCGTCGCGGCCGGCCCGGCCGCGGCCCAGGAGAACGCCTCGAAGGGCGGCGGCGGAGGAACCACCCACACGGTGGAGATGGTGTCGACTTCGTTCAACCCGAGTTCCATCACCATCGCGCCGGGCGACACGGTGAAGTGGGAGAACACGAGCAGCCTGGGGCACACGGTGACCGCCTACGGGGACAAGATACCCGAGGGCGCGGCGTACTTCGCGTCCGGGGGCTTCGACTCGGAGCAGGCCGCCCGCGACGCGTACACGATGAACGACCCCTCGACGGGCTACATCCCGCCAGAGGAAACCTTCACGCACACGTTCGAGGTCACGGGCACCTACGAGTACTTCTGCATCCCCCACGAGGCGGCCGGGATGAAGGGGACCGTGGAGGTCGTCGAAGGGGGCGGCAAGACCGAAGGGGGCGCACCCTCGCCGGTCAACGACTCGTTCAAGACCATCGGGGTCGCGACGGGCTCCTCCATCGTGGCGGTGCTCGTCCTCGCCTACGCCTTCCTGAAGTACGGCGGCCTCGACCCCGCCGGCCGCGAGTAACCCGACGCGGACCGGCGGACCGGCGGACCGGTCTCAGCGCGGCTCGAACTCCTCGACGGTCACCGCGAGGTCCACGTCGCGCGGCTCGCCCTCCACCGCGGCGACGACGCGCTCGACCACCCGCTCGCCTTCGGCGTGGAGGAGCCCCTCGGCGCGCGCCAGCACCGGGCCGGGGTCGACCAGGGCCGGGAGGTCGAGGGCGTCGGCGCCGACCGAAGCGGGGTCGTACTCCACGACGAGGGTGACCCCGGTCGCCGCGTCCGTACCGTCAGGTGTGTCGTCGTCGAGCGATGACAGCGCCCACCACCCGTTCGCATCCGGACCGTCGGTGACCGTCCACGCGATGTGCCGCGGCGGGTCGACCGCGGTCACCCGCGTGGTGACGGCGTACGAGAGGACCCACCACGCGAACCGCAGTTCGTAGCCGGCGGGCGCCTCGTCCCGCGGGCCGTCACCCCGATCGATGGGATCGTCGGCCACCTCCACGCTGTCGAGGTGCTCCGCGTACCGCGGGTACTCCTCGACGGCGCGCAGGACCGGGAAGGCCGTCTCGGGTGCGGCGCGGACGGTGGTCCGGGCGACCAGTCGCTGCACGAACGAGGCACGGGGCGGACTGACTCGGGGCTGTCGGTCCGTGGCCGCGGCTGCGGTCGCGACGGCGGTCGCGCGTGCGGGCGCGGTGGGGCGGCCGCCACCGGCCGGCGACACCGCGACGCCGGAAGTTAAGACCGCCCGCCGCAAAGTCCGCGCCATGCTCGAGGGGACCAACGTCGCGCTGGGAGTGACGGGCTCCGTCGCGGCGGTGCGCGTGGTCGAACTCGCCCACGAGTTCCGCCGCCGCGGGGCGTCGGTGCGCGCGGTGATGACCGAAGGCGCAACGGGCATCGTCACGCCCGAGGCGGTCGCGTACGCCACCGGCGAGCCCGTCACGACCGAGCTGACCGGCGCGGTCGAGCACGTCGAGCTGTGCGGGCTCGACGGCTGGGCCGACGTCTTCGTCGTCGCTCCGGCGACCGCGAACACGGTGGGGAAGGTCGCGGCGGCGGTGGACGACACGCCGGTCACCACCGCAGCGACGGTGGCCGTCGGTGCCGACACGCCGACCGTCGTCGCGCCGGCGATGCACGAGCCGATGTACGACCACCCGGGCGTGCTCGACGCCATCGAGCGGCTCGAGTCGTGGGGCGTGGACGTGCTCGACCCGCGCATCGAGGAGGGGAAGGCCAAGATCCCGACGGAGGAGGCCATCGTGCTCGCCGCGGCACGGGCCGCGGGCGAGCGGCCCCTCGCCGGCCGTCGCGTGGTCGTCACGAGCGGCGCGACCCGCGAGCCCGTCGACCCGGTCCGCGTCCTCACGAACCGGGCCACCGGGCGGACGGGTCGCGCCGTCGCGCAGGCGTGTTACGTCCGCGGCGCCGACGTGGTGCTGGTCCACGACGGCCCCGAGGTGCCCTACGCCGACGTGCGCCGCGCGGAGACCGCCATGGAGCTCCTCGGTGCGGTCGAGGGGGCGTGTGCGGACGCCGACGCGCTGGTCTCGGCGGCAGCCATCGGCGACTACCGGCCGCGCGACCCCGCGGACGAGAAGCTCCCCTCCGGGCGCGAGGACCTCTCCGTCGACCTCGAGCCCACCCCGAAGCTCCTCGACCGCGTCCGCGCGAGTCGCCCCGACCTGCCGATGGTCGGATTCAAACTCGAGACCGGCGGTGACGACGAGGCGCTCGTGGCCGCCGCGCGGGAGCTGCGCGAGCGGGTCGACCTCGCCTTCGTCGTGGCGAACGACGCGTCGGCGATGGGCGGGGACCGCACCCGTACGCTCCTCGTGGACGACGCGGGCGAGGAGGCCTTCGAGGGCTCGAAGACCGCCCTGGGGCTCCGCGTCGCGGACGACCTCGCCGCCGTCCTCGCTGACTGACCGCTATCCCCCATCCGGGTCCTGTGGGTTTCCGGCCGCTGCGTCGGGCGCGTCCTCGCCGTCGCCGCCCTCCTCGCGGTGGTCGGGCGCCGGCCACGCCGCGTCGCCGTGGAAGTCCACGCCCATCCGGTGGGCCGCTCGCGAGATCATGTGCGCACCCGTCGGCGCCGTCAGGAACAGGAAGCCGATGCCGACGAGCGAGGTGAGGCCGGCGCCCCGCGGACCGTAGTAGGCCGTGCCCGCGAGCAGCGTCGACGCCGCGCCGAGCGTCGCGGCCTTCGTCGTCGCGTGGAGGCGGTTGTACACGTTCGGGAACCGGAGCAGCCCCACGGTGCCCACGGTGAGGAAGGCGGTGCCCACCGCGAGGAGCGCGATCACGAGGAGCGCGCGAATCGGACTCACTGGATGATGTCCCCCTCCACGACGAACCGCGCGACGGCGACGGTGCTCAGGAAGCCAATGATGGCGAGGACGATGCTGACGTCGACGTAGAAGCCACGCCCGGTCTGGAGCGCGACCAGCACGCCGATGGCGACGACGTTCGTCCCGATGACGTCCAGCCCGACGACGCGGTCGGGGACGGTCGGCCCCGTGACGACGCGGTACGCGGCCGCGAGGGTGAGCGACGCCGCGACGAACAGCGCGACCTGCACCGCGACGCCGAGGAGGGCCGGATCCTCAGCCATCCTCGGTCACCTCCTCGTCCGCGGCGGAGGGGTCCGCGTCCTCGCCGTTCGCGGCGCCGTCGGGCACGGCACCGCCGTCGCTGGATTCGCCGGCCGTCTCCTCTCTCCCCAGCCGGTAGGACCGGCCGCCCGGCACGGGGTCGCCGGGCTGGAATGGCTCGTCGAAGATGACCAGCGCGTAGCGCTCCCAGGTCCGGATGGGGGCGACGACGGCGTCCGGGTCGCGACCATCGATGGTGTGGACGTACAGCTCGTTCGCGTCGGCGTCGTAGTCCATGGTGAGGGTGCCGGGGGTGAGCGAGATGCTGTTCGCGATGGTCGTGATGGCGACGTCGCTCTGGACGCGGAGCGGGAGCACGACGACGGCGGGCTCGATGGGCATCGAGGGGGCGAGCACGCGGTACGCGACGTCGAGGTTCGCGGTCACCAGCTCCCACAGGAAGGCTCCGACGTAGAGCGCGGCGTAGGGGCCGGCGCGGGCGAGCCGGCGGAGGTCGGTCCGCGGCGCGTAGATGCGCCGGAAGCCGTACGCCACCGGGAGGCCGAAGGCCACCCCGACGAGGAGCTGTCCGACGGCGCCCGTCGCCGTCGTTGGACCGCGGACGAACGTCCAGAGCACGGCGAGCGCCGCGCCGGCGGCGGGCCACGAGCGCGCCATCAGGCGCCACCACCCAGCACGGCGTCGACGTAGCCCTGCGTGTCGAGCGCGGCCGCCGCCGCGCGCTCCGCGAAGGTGAACACCGGGTCGAAGCCGACGCCGACCGCGAGGAGCGCGAGCGCGAGCGCGCCCAGTCCGGCGACCTGCACCGGGTCGACCGCGGCGCGCTCGACGTACGGCGTGGGCTGGCCCCAGAACCCGCGGTTCCACGCACGGGAGACGTACGCGACGGTGAGGAGCGCGCCCGCGAGCGCCACCGCGAGGGCGCCCCACGCGCGTCCGCCGACCGCCGCGTCGAAGACCAGGAGCTTCGCGAAGAAGCCGGAGAGCGGCGGGATGCCCACCAGCGCGAGCGCGCCGACGAAGACGGCCCCCGAGAGCAGCGGGAGCTGGCCGGCGAGGCCGCCGAGCCGTCCGAAGCGGGTCGTGCCGGTCGCGTCCCGGACCGTCCCCGCGGCGAGGAAGAGGAGGCTCTTGGCGAGCGCGTGGTTCAGCGCGTACACGAGCGCGGCCGCGACACCGAGTGCGCGGACCGGGCCGGTCGTCCCCGCTGCCACCGCGAGTGGGAGGAGGATGAACCCGACCTGCCCGATGCTCGAGTACGCGAACAGCCCCTCGAGGCTGTCCCGGTCGATCGCCGCGAGCCCGCCCCCGACCACACTCGCCGTGGCCAGGACGGTGAGGACGCCGCCGAGGTACCCGGCGGCCGCGTCGGCGATCGTCGCGGTGCCGAGCACGGTGAACGCCAGGCGGATTATCGCGTACACGCCCACCTTCTTGGTGACGCCGGCGAGCAGTGCGGCGACCGCGGGCGGGGCGGCCCGGTAGGCGCCGGGTACCCAGAACTGGAAGGGGACCGCGCCGGCCTTGAGCGCGAACACCGCGAACAGGAGGCCGACGAGGCCGAGCACGGGGGCCGTCTCGATGCCGTAGGCCGCCGGCTCCGCGAACCGGCGGGCGAGGTCGGCCATGTTCAGGGTGCCGGTGGTCGCGTACAGGCCGCCGATGGCGAGCAGCATGACCGCGCTGCCGACGAGGTTGAGGACGAGGTAGCGCAGCGTCGCCCGCGTCTGGTGGGCGCCGCCGTGGTAGACCACGAGGACGTAGCTCCCCATCAGCATCACCTCGAACCAGACGAAGAGGTTGAACACGTCGCCGGTGAGGACGGCGCCGGTGACGCCGACGAGCACGAAGTGGTACAGTGCGTGGAAGGTCCGCGGGCCGCCCTCGCCGGCACCGGTCTGCCCCGAGCGGTCGTCCCCCGCGCGCTGTCGCGTCCCCACGGCGAGCGCGACCAGGGCGACGGGCGCCGACAGCGCGAGCATGAACGCCGAGAGCGCGTCGGCGACCAGGACGATGCCGAAGGGCGCGGGCCAGTCGCCCAGCTGGTAGACGAGGACGCCGTCGGGGTCGCCGAGCACCGCCGCGACGAGCGCCGCGACGGCCGCGACGTACGCGACGCCGCCGGCGAGGCTCACCGCTGGGCCGCCCCGCGGCCCGCGCACGACGAGCGCGACGACGCCGGTGACGAGCGCGACGAGCAGCGGCGCGGCGACGACGGTCGGGCTCACTCCGCGTCACCCCCGCCCGGCGCGCCGTCCGGGCCCCCGGCGAGCGACGACACGTCGAGGGTGCCGTGTGTCTCGTAGACCCGGTAGGTGAGCACGAGCGCGAACGCCGTCGTCCCGAAGCCGATGACGATGGCGGTCAGCACCAGCGCCTGCACCAGCGGATCCGTGACGCCGCGGGCGTCGTGGCCGGCGATGATCGGCGCGCTGCCCCGGATCCCCCCCATCGTGACGAGGTAGACGTTGGCGGCCTGGCT
>JBDGTC010000110.1:0-6185 GCA_042217215.1 Halobacteriaceae archaeon | reverse complement strand
CGGGCGACCGCCTCAATCTCGTCGCCGTGTTCCGCGTACAGCGTCTCGACCAGCGACTCCAGCTCCTCGGTCGCGGTCGCCTGCGCCCCGGCGAGCGTCTCCTCGCTGCCCTCGGGGAGGTCATAGGAGAAGACGCGCGTGTTCGACCTGTAGTACTTCTGCGTTCCCCCACCGGCCTCCTCGAGTCGGGCGACCTCGACCATGCCCGCGTCTCTCAGGACGTTCACGTGGTGGCGCACGGTCGTCTCGGCCTTCTCCTCCCCGCGCCGATGCAGTTCGTCGTGGATCTCCTCGATGGTCAGTTCCGCGTCGGCGAGCATGTCGAGGATCTTCGCCCGGACGTCGTCGTCCAGCGCGCCGGCCTGCTCCGGGTCCGTCGTCACGACGTCGCGGATCGGCACGTCGGATTCGAAAAGCGCCATTCGCGTGTGGAGAGGGGACCGACGACAGTAAGAGTGACGCCACTCTCACGACAGCGGTAGTAGCAATTCGAAACCGCCACAACAGCCGTCGTAATGGTTATCCGCGTCCCACTCGACGCACAGACACGATGGGGACGACACAGGCGCAGTACAACGTCGGTGGGATGGCCTGTTCGTTCTGCGCCGAGAGCATCGAGACGGCCTACGACCGCACCGACGGCGTCGAGGACGTGGACGTGAGCCTCGCCCACGAGGAGGTCCTGGTCCGGTACGACGACGAGCAGTTGAGCGAGGTCGACGTGACGGACACGCTCCGCGACCTCGGCTACACCATCCGGGACCCGGACAAGGAGAAGCGATACGAGGCCCAGCAAGCAGAACTCGCCGAGGGCAAACGTCGCCTCCTCCTGTCCGGCAGTGCCGCGATCGCCGTCGCCGCGCTGATGGGGTGGATGATCGTCGTCACGGGCCGATTCGAGTCCGACTCGGTGGCGATGAATCTCGTTACACTCGCACTGGCGCTGGGGACGATGTTCGGGCCCGGCCGCTACATCACGAAGAAGGCCGCCCAGAGTCTTCGCCGGGGTATCTTCAACCAGCACGTCCTCCTGGAGGCGGGCGCGTTCGCCGGCCTCCTCGGTGGGTTCCTCGGCCTGTTCGTCTTCCGCGGCTTCCCGACCGTCCACTTCTTCGCCGTCTCCGTCTTCATCACCACCTACCACATCCTCTCGGAGTACACCAGCCTCGTCGTCCGCACGCGGGCCTCCCGGGCCGTCCAGAGCCTGCTCGACCTCCGGCCCGACACGGCCCGCCGCGTCACGGACGCCGGCGTCGAGGAGGTGCCAGTCGACGATCTCGACGTCGGTGACCGCGTCCGCGTCAAACCCGGCGAAACCATTCCCGTGGACGGCACGGTCCTCGAGGGCGAATCGACGGTCGACGAGTCGGTCGCAACCGGCGAATCGATCCCGGAAGAGAAGGCGGACGGTGACGAGGTGATCGGCGGCAGCGTCAACGAAACCGGGACCCTCCTCGTCGAGGTGACCGCGACGGGTGAGGACGCCTTCCTGAATCAGGTCGCGCGCGAGATCGAGGAGGCACGCGCGATGAAGCCGGGAATCGTCCAGCTCGCCGACCGCGTCCTCCGGTACTTCGTGCCCGCCGTGTTGACGATTGCCGCGCTCTCCTTTGTGTTCTGGGTGGTCGCGCCGCTCGCGTGGGGCGCCGCGCCGAACGTCCAGCGCGGCGCATTCGCCGCCCTCGCCGTCCTCGTCCTCGGCTACCCGTGTGCGCTGGGGATGGCGACACCACTCGCACTCATCCGCGGCGGCGGGACGGCCGCGAACCGCGGGATTCTGCTGCGCAGCGGAGACGCCTTCCAGATCTTCCCCGACGTCGACCACGTCGTCCTCGACAAGACCGGGACGATCACTGTCGGTGAACCCGCCGTCAGTGAGGTCGTCGGCCTGGACGACGACAAGAGACACGTGCTCGCGACGGCGGCGAGTGCAGAGGCGTTCTCCGCGCACCCGCTCGCCGACGCGATCCTCGAGGCCGCCGACGAGCGGGGCGTCGAGTACGCCGATCCCGACGAATTCGATTCGGTGACCGGGAAGGGCGTCCGTGCGACCGTCCACGGCGACGCCGTCGCAGTGGGGAAACCCGGCTGGCTCGCCGACGAAGGCGTCGACGTGTCGACCGCGACCGGCGAGATCGAACGCCTCCAGGGCCGCGGCCTCACCGTCTCGGGCGTCGTCCGTGACGGCGCGCTCGTCGGCCTGATCGGCATCGGCGACGCGGTCAGGCGCGACGCCGCGAGGACCGTCCGGCGGATGAGAGACGCCGGCATCACGCCGGTGATGCTCACCGGCGACGACGAGCGGACGGCCGAGGCGGTCGCCGACGAGGTGGGCATCGACCACGTGATGGCCGACGTACTACCCGATGAGAAGCGCGAGGAGATCGGTCGCCTGCAGGACGAGGGCCATCGCGTCGCGATGGTGGGTGACGGCATCAACGACGCACCCGCACTCACGCAGGCCGACGTCGGCATCGCCATCGGGGCCGGCACGGACATCGCCATCGAGTCCGCCGACGTCGTGCTGCTGGGAGAGCGCCTCGGCGGCGTGATGGACGCCTACGAGATCGGCGAAGAGAGCTATCGGACGACGCGCCAGAATCTCGCCGCCGCGTTCACGTTCAACGGGGTCGGTGTCGCCGCCGCGACGACCGGCCTCGTCCATCCCGTGTTCGCGATGATCGCGATGGTGCTGTCCGTCTCGGCCGTCCTCGCCAACAGCTTCGCCGGTCAACTGCTCTCCGGCGAGGGCGTCACCACGGACTTCACCGCAGGGCAGGGTGGCGACGGCGAGGTCGGCGACGGACCAGTAGCTGCTGATTAGCCCGCCACGTCGTACCCGGCCTGCTCGATGGCGGCGTGCAGGTCGGCGGCGACCTCGTCCGCCACGACCACGTCGACGCTGTCGTCCACGTGGTCGGCGTCGACGCGGGTGACGCCCTCGACGTTCTGGAGGGCGTTCTCGACGTTCTGTTCGCAGCCGGGACACGACATCCCGGTGACGGTGATCGTCTGTCGCTTCATACGTGGATGTGCGCGCCGGAGACCCATCACCGTGACGGGAGGGGCAGGACTCGGGCGCAGGCTCCCGACCCGGCGGCGCCCGCCTCGCGGGGCCGAGGGGCAACCATTTATGGGCCACGCGGGAAGCGACTCGGTATGGCCGACCTGCCACCGATTCCGGACGAGCCCGTGACGCTGGCGCTCGTCGGCGCCGGCTCCCGCTCGTCCACCCACTACGCACCCGCACTGCGCGCGCTCGAGCCGTGGTACGACTTCGTCGCCGTGTGTGACCCCGTCGAGGAGCACGCCGACGAGTTCGCCGCGGAGCTGGGTATCGAGGCGTACTACGACATCCACAAGCTGGTCGACGACCGGCCGATGGAGGCCGCCATCGCGGTCACGCCCATCGACTCCCACCACTCCATCTCGGTGTACCTCTCGCGGAACGGCGTGAACAACATGGTCGAGACGACGATGGCGCGGTCGCTCACGCAGGCCCGCGAGATGGTCGAGACGGCTCGCGAGAACGACGTCACCTTCCGCGTCGCGGAGAATTTCTTCCGCAAGCCCATCGACCGCATCGTCCAGACCATCATGGCCGAGGACGCCATCGAGGGCATCCGCCGCATCTTCTGCTACAACGACCACACCGGCTACCACAACAACTCGCGCTGGATCCGCTTCTTCGACCGGGCCGAGTGGGTGCAGTCCGTCGAGCACACCATCCCCACCGCGCCCTTCGACGAGTCCCGCCAGCGCCACCACGAGGAGGAGACCTTCCGCGGCCGCTACTTCGGCTTCCCCGACGGCGAACTCGTCGTCGACCAGGCCTCGAACATCAAGGCCTTCCTCGGCCGGCACCCCCGCCCGGGCTACACCGAGTGGCAGGGCCGCCAGGGCACCATCGTGCAGCGCGCGGTCACCGACCGCCCGCACGACGGCCGCTCGGCGTACTCCTCGGCGGCCGAGACCGAGATCCGGTACACCTCCGACGAGGCGCTGAAGCTGTCGGTGAACGCCGGCCGCCCGGACGTGTACACCGACATCGAGAACGAGTTCACCGAGGACGACTGGGTGCGCACCACGGCCGAACTCCCCGACGGCTCGACACTCTCGTACGAGAACCCGCTCCGGCTCTCGGAGCTCTGTGCGGACCAGGCCCACCGCGACGAGCTCGAGGTGCCCTACGACATCGAGATCATGGGCCACCTCGTGGACTTCGCGCTCGCCGTCCGGGGCATCCGCGAGGGCGAGTTCACCGACGAGGACGCGCTCTCCGCGATGGAGATGGAGGTCGGCGCGAAGGAGTCCGCGCGACGCGACGGCGAGCGCGTCGACCTGCCGGTCGAGGGCGACCTGCCCGTCGACGAGGACATCCACGCCGCCCAGCGCGAGAAGCACGGCGTCGACCCCCTCGACGTCGACGAGATGCTCGCGCTGACCTACCCCAAGCCGTAGCGCGGCCGACGCCGGCGGCAGTCCCGCCGACCTCCCTCCTCACCGCCCGGGCGCGGTCGGCGTCCGCTCGGGCACCGCCACCTCGTAGACGTTCGCGAACCCCGACCGGTCGGAGGTGTAGACGACCGTCTCGCCCTCGGGCGTGAAGGCCGGGTGGGGGTGGGTGTGCTGGGGCGAGTACGTCTCGATTGGGCCGTCGGCGTAGGGGAACGGGCCGTCCCAGTGCTCGCCGATGGAGGAGGCCGCGGGGTAGCAGAGCGTGCGCGTCTTCGCGACCCCGTCCCGCGGGTCGAACAGCTGGAGCCCGTTCCGCGGGAAGTTGGTGTCCGCGACCATCAGGTCGCCGTCCGGGCTCGCGACCGCGTGCCACGCGTTGCAGTCGGTGACGCGCCGCTCGACGCCGGTGTCGACGTGTCTCGCGCGCACCCCGTTCGGCCAGTCCACGAACGCCACCTCGCGTCGCCCGGGCAGCCACGACTCGTGGGTGATCCACTCGCCCTCCTTCCGCTCGTAGAGCCGGCGGTCGGCGGGGTGGGCGGCGTCGACCGGGCCCTCGGCGAGCGCCGCGGGCAGGTCGAGCACCCACACGCGGTCGGTGAGCGGCCCGGCGTGAAAGAGGAGGTCCGGGTCGTCCGGGCAGAACTGCGGCTGGACCGCGACGTCCCGCCGCAGGACGACGTCGAACGCGCCGCTCGCGGTGTCGACGATCGTGAGCCAGTGCTCCTCTCCGACCGAGACGGGCACGGCCCACCGCTCGCCAGCGGGGTCAAGTCCGGTCGCGCCGCCGGTGGAGACGTCCGCCGCAGCCACGCCCGGCGGCAGGTCGAGCGCGGCGGGGAAGTCCACGAGCACCGCCGTCTCGCAGGTGTCGGTGTCGACCCGGCAGGCCCGCCCGCCGGCGGTGACGAAGACCGCGTCGCCGTCCGGCCCGGGCACGACCGACCACTCGTCGACGTCGTCGTCGGTGAACTGCACGAGTTCGCCGCCGACGCCGTTCCCGCCGGTGCCGCCGCCACCCGGCGCGCCACCCCCGCCGCCGGGGGCGTCGGTTCCCCCGCCACCGCCGCCCGAGCGGTCCTCGCCGTACACCTCGGGCGTCCCGGTGCGGTGGGAGACGACGACCAGCCAGTCGCCGGCGGCGTCGGTGGGCGGGTTGAAGAAGTACGGGTGGTGGGTCACCGACCTGTCGTCGGTGACCTGCCGGATGGTGGCCCCGGTCCGGCGGTCGAAGGCGACGCTGGCCTCGGGCGGGAGCGTCCTGCCGCGTGTCATCTACGGCGGGCGAGGGCGGGCACGACCGTCAGTGTGTGGGTCCGGACCGCGAACGGGGCGGACCGGGGCGCCGCGCCGTCGCCCGTGCATCGTCGAACACGGTAGCCCTATCAGCGCGGGCGGCGAGGCGGGGGCATGGACGAGGTCGACGCCTCGAAGGTGCTGCTCGGCGCGGCGGGCGTCCTCTTCGCGGTCGAACTCGCGCCGCCGGGCCGGTACGTCCTCGCGGTGGGGCCGGTCGCGTTCGACGCCGGCGTCGCCGCCCTCGCGGGGTCGGCGTTCCTCGCGGCGTGGGGCGTGACGGGCGTGCTCGTGCGCCGGCCCCGGGTGCAGGCGACGGTCGACGCCGCGGGGGCGGACGCGACGGCGCTCGCGCTCGTGCTCGTGAACGACGCTATCGATTACCTGTGGGGACTGCATCCGCCCCTGCGCTACGAGCCGGGAATCGTCCT
>JBDGTC010000115.1:4726-6327 GCA_042217215.1 Halobacteriaceae archaeon | reverse complement strand
GGGCGCGGCCCGGACGCCGGCGGCGTCGAGGTCGGCGAGGTCGACGCCGGCGGGCGTCCCCGCCGTCCCACCGGCGGCGCCGGCCTCCGCCGGGGCCGCGGCCTCCAGCCCGCGGTAGGCGACGGACAGCGTCGCCAGCACGGCGCCGACCCCGCCGGCCGCGACGGCCACGACCGCGAATGCGGTCTCCGGCGGGAGGCCGAGGGCGCTCGAGAGCGTGGGGAGGGGTGCGGGCCGGACTGCGGTCGGGAGCGCGGGCAGGACGCCCTCGTTGAGTGCCTCCACCAGGCCGAACCGGAACGCCGCGTACGCCACCCCGCCGGAAAGGACCGCCGCGCCGGCGATGTGGTTCCACGACCGGCGGAGGACGCGGCGCAGGTCGGCGTCGGCACCGCCGCGCTTCGCGGTGACCACGAGTTTCGAGAGGTAGAGACTGAGCCCGTAGAGCGCGACGAGCGGCGCGGCCCACATGATCTGCGTGAACGGGTCGGGCGGCGAGAACACCGCTCCGAAGGTGAAGATGAGGACGACCGCGATTTTCCACTTGTCGCGGAACGTCTCGTAGGGGACCACGCCGCTGTACGAGAGCGCGGTCATCGCGAGCGGCAACTGGGCCGCGAGCCCGAAGGAGAGCCCCAGCACGAGGATGAACTGCGTCCACGCGACGATGGAGTACCGCGGGGAGAAGCCCGCGTTCGTCGCGTTCGACGCGAGGAAGTCGAACATGATGGGGAAGAAGAGGAGGTAGGCGTACAGCGCGCCGCCGACGAACAGCGCGAGCCCGACGAGGGCCACGACGACCGCCTTCCAGCGCGAGACAGGCACGTCCCGGATGACGCCCCGCTCGGCGAGGCTGTGGCGGGAGTAGTACAGGACCGTCGGAATCGCACAGAGGATGCCGACGACGAGCCCGATCTTCACCTGGAGGAGGATGACGTCGAAGGGAGTGAGGACGACGACCTCCGCGCTCGCGGGGAGGAGGTCGGCCTTGAGCGTGGGCCAGACCCAGCGGCGCATCACGAGGATGCCGACGAGGAGGCCGAGCGCGAACGCGACGAACGCCCGCTGGAGGCGCTCCTGGACGGTCGCGAGCACCGCGCCCATCGACTCGCGACCGCTCTGGATGGTGCGCGCGGTGTCCTCGTCGATGGGGCCCGCGGACATCACCCGCGCTACCGGGTTGTCGGTTATCAATCTTCTTCTCGGCGACCGCGCCCGCGGTCGCGCGCCGGCCCGTCGCACGCGCGGTCCGTCGGTGGCTGCCGGCTCCGACGAAAAGGCCTATAATCGCGACTCGGGTAGCAATCCCACCGATGGCCGAGGACGCCGACGAGCCACGCGACGACGAGGCGTCCTCCAGCGACGACGGCGTCCCCGACTCCCCCGACGAGCGACGGGGCCACCGGGCGGACGACGGGGACGTCCCCCACGAGGTCCCCGGGGACCTCCCGTTCGACGCCGGCGACGGCGAGGAGACGACCGCCGACATGCGCCGGGAGACCGGCGCGGGCCCCGCCGGCGACGCGCCCGACGATGCACCCGCCGGCGACGCGCCCGACGATGCACCCGCCGACGACGCGACCGACGCGGAGCACCCCGCC
>JBDGTC010000115.1:0-4626 GCA_042217215.1 Halobacteriaceae archaeon | reverse complement strand
CGACGCGCCCGACGATGCACCCGCCGACGACGCGACCGACGCGGAGCACCCCGCCCGCACGGAGACCGAGGCCGCCGCGACCGCCGGCGAGGGAGCGGAACCGCCACCGGACGTCGACGCCCCGAGGGGCGAGCCCGCTGCCGTCCCGGCCGAGGCTGAGGCGGCGGGCGGGGACGGTCTCGCGGCCGGTCCAGGGGCGACGTTCAGCGGCCCGCAGAGCGACCAGGAGATGCCGCTCGCCGACCACATCGAGGAGATGGTGCGCCGGCTGGCGGTCGTGGTGCTCGTCGCGGCCGGGGTGAGCGCGCTGGTGCTCCCGCTCGGGGACACCATCGTCACGTGGCTCTGGGACTCCATCCTCGTCGACACCACCGCGCGGCCGCACCTCTACAGCCCGCCTGAGCTCATCATCACCCAGATCAAGGTCGCGAGCCTCGCGGGGCTGGTCGTGGCGCTGCCGGTCGTGGTGTACGAGAGCTACCTGTTCATGCGCCCCGGGCTCTACCCCCACGAGCGCCGGTACTTCCTCGCGGCGGTGCCGACCAGTCTCGTCCTCGCGTTCGTCGGGCTCACCTTCGGGTACTTCGTCGTCCTCCCCGCGGTGTTCACCTACTTCCTGCGCTACTCCGAGGAAACCGCGACCATCGCCTTCGCCCTCTCCTCGACGCTCGACCTCATCCTCGTGCTGATGGGCTACCTCGCCGTCGTCTTCCAGATCCCGCTGTTTGTGATGCTCGCCCTGGTGATGGGACTGGTGACGCGACGGTGGCTCGTCCGGCGACGGCTGCTGTTCTGGGGCTCGTTCGCCGGCATCTCCTTCTTCTTCAGTCCCGACCCCACCGGCGTCTCCCCGCTCATCATCGCGGCCACGATGATCTCGCTGTTCGAGGGCACGCTGTTCCTGGCGCGGTGGACCAAGGCCGGCCAGCGGACGTAGGGGTGCGGGACGAGCTCGCGAGCGGCTGTTGCCCGCCACGACGGGCCGTCAGTCCGTCGTCGGGTACGACTCCGCGAACACGTCCTCGACCAGCGGCTCGCCGCCGGCGTCGGTGGCGTCGTCCGCCCCGCCCGGGCTCACGCTCCCCGTCTCGTAGCCCTCGAGGTCGAGGGTGACGTGCTCGAAGCCGACGTCGCGGAGGTGCTCTCTCGCGGCCGCGGCGAAGGACGGGTCGAGGGCGTCGGCGAGTTCGTCGACGCCGACCTCGATGCGCGCGAGGCCGTCGTGGTCTCGCACCCGGAACTGCTCGAAGCCCCAGGTGCGGAGGAGGCGCTCGGCGGCCTCGACGCGGCTCAGGCGCTCCTCGGTCACCTCGAGGCCGGTGGGGATGCGCGAGGAGAGACACGCCATCGAGGGCTTGTCCGCCACCGAGAGGTCGCGCTCGTCGGCGATGGCGCGCACCGTCTCCTTGTCGACGTCGTGGGCGAGCAGCGGCGAGTAGGCGTCCATCTCGTCGACGGCGCGGAGGCCGGGCCGGTGTCCCTCGCCCGGGTCCGAGGCGTTCGTGCCGTCGCAGACGACGGCGAGGTCGAGGCGCTCGGCGGCGTCGAACATCGCGCCGAGCCGCATCGTGCGGCAGTGGTAGCACCGGTCGCCGTCGTTGGCGACGAAGTCGGGGTCGGCGAGCTCGGAGAACTCGACGACCTCGTGGCGGACGCCGATCTCCTCGGCGACGCGGCGCGCGTCCGCGAGTTCGGCCTCGGGGAGCGTCTCCGAACGCGCGGTGCAGGCCACCGCGTCGTCGCCGAGGGCGTCGTGGGCGAGCGCCGCGACGACGCTCGAGTCCACGCCGCCGGAGAACGCCACCAGGACGCCGTCGCGCGCCGCGAGGTCCTCGCGCACCGCGTCCATGGCCGCCGCGACGTCTGGCATGGCCGCGCGTTCGCCGCGCGCGAGGAAAAGTGTGCTGACCCGCCGCTCGGGCCCGGACGAACGGATTCGGGTGACTCACATGGGAACCACTTTGTGCCCCTCCGGCGAACGCCGCGGCCGTGACCCACGACATCGCGCTCGTCCCCGGCGACGGCATCGGCGTCGAGGTGGTCGACGCCGCGCTCCCGCTCCTCGAGGCGGTGGCCGCCGACGCCGGCGTGACCCTCGCGTTCACCCGGTACGACTGGGGAACCGAGTACTACCGCGAGCACGGCGAGATGATGCCCGAGGACGGCCTCGACCGCCTGGCGACCCACGACGCCATCCTGCTCGGCGCGGTCGGCCACCCCGAGGTGCCAGACCACGTCACCCTCCGCGGGCTGATGTTGCCCATCCGGAAGGGCTTCAACCAGCAGGTCTGTAAGCGCCCCGCGACGCTGCTCCCGGGCGTCGACTGCCCGCTCGCCGGCTACGGGGGCGGCGACGTCGACTTCGTCGTCTTCCGGGAGAACACCGAGGGCGAGTACGCCGACGTCGGCGGGCGCGAGCACGCCGGCTTCGACCACGAGGTCGCGGTCCAGTCCGCGGTGTACACCCGCGAGGGCACCGAGGCCATCGCCCGCGCCGCGTTCGAGGCCGCCGCCGAGCGCGAGGGCCACCTCACCAACGTCACGAAGTCCAACTCCCAGGCCCACGGCATGGTGTTCTGGGACGACGTCGTCGCGGAGGTGGGCGAGGAGTTCCCCGGCGTCGAGGTCGAGCGCCTCCTCGTCGACGCCGCGGCGATGGACCTCGTGCGGCGACCCGAGGAGTTCGACGTGCTGGTGGCCTCGAACCTCTTCGGGGACATCCTCACCGACCTCGGCGCCATCGTCTCCGGGAGCATGGGCCTCGCGCCCTCCGCGAACGTCAACGTCGACGGGTCGTACCCCTCGATGTTCGAACCGGTCCACGGCAGCGCACCCGACATCGAGGGCGAGGGGGTCGCCAACCCCCTCGCGACCGTGCGCTCGGCGGCGATGCTGCTCGAGCACCTCGGCGAGTCGGGTCCCGCCGACCGGCTCGAGTCGGCCGTGCGCGCACAGCTCGCGGACCCGGACGCCCCGCGCACGCCGGACCTCGGTGGCTCGGCGGGCACCGACGACGTGGTCGCGGACCTCCGCGACCGGCTGTAGCGGTTACCGTCGTCTGTAGGGAGGTTTTTGCCGTCCCGGCGGCTGGGCCCGCCATGGAGCTCGAGGCCGTCCCCGGCGTCGGCGAGAAGACCGCCGCGCGCCTCCGCGACCTCGACGACCCCGAGGGCGCCATCGAGCGCGGCGACGTCGCGGCACTCGCTCGCGCGCCGGGGGTCTCACCGGCCCGGGCGGCCCGCATCGCCCGCGGCGCGATCCGCGCCCGCCACGACGACCCCGGTGGCTTCCTCGCGACCGACGCGGCCGAGCGCATCTACGACGACCTGCTCGGCGACATCCGGGACCGCGCGGTGACCGACTACGCCGCCCACCGCCTCGCGACGTTCTACCCCACCGGCGAGCCCTCCCGCATCGCCGAGGTCCGCGACCTCGCCGAGCGCGCCCTCGAGCGCGAGCCCGACCCCGCCGTCGCGGCCGCGATGGGCGACCTCGCACCGCTCCGTCCGCCCGACGACGTCCGGGTCCGGGACCGGTGTGTCGCGACCGGTGACGCCGAGACGTACGCCCGCGCCCGCGAGGCGCTCCCGGAGCTGAGCGTCGAGCTGGTGGAGGACGGGCGCGGCGTCGCGGACCTCGCGCGCGGGTACGCCACGGTCGTGCTGCTCGACGAGGCGTACGCGGGCCGGGAGTTCGAGGGCGACGTCCGCATCGAGCCGGACGCCCTCGACGAGCCCGCGCAGGTCGTCCCCGAGCGCCCACTCGCCTTCTTCGCGGCGAACGCCGGGCGCATCCGCGCCGCCGCGGCGGTCCACGAGGCGGCCGACCTCGACCCGCCCGAGGACCTCGACGTCGAGGGCCTCCGCGCCGCGCTCGACCGCCTCGACGCGGACGGGTCGGTCGCCGGCGACGACGAGCTCGACCGCCTCGCGACCGCCGTCGACGACCTCTCCGCGGCGGTCGCGACCGCGGAGTCCGTGGCCAACGACCGCCTGCGCGAGGCCATCCGCGAGCGCGACGTCACCATCGAGGGCGCGGACCTCCTCTCGCTCGTCGAGCAGGGCGCGGGCGCGGACGCGGTGTTCTCCCGCGAGCTGGCCGACGAGCACGCCGCCGCGGTCGACGCGGCCCGCGAGCACCTCGTCGACGCACTGGGCCTGACCGACCACCGCGCCGCCCTCGCCCGCGAGGCGTTCGGCGACGAGCCGACCTACCCCGTCGCCGCGGACGACGACGCGGTGGCCCGCCTCCGGGAGGCCCTCGAGACCGCACGCGACCGCCGCGCGACCCGGCTCAAGCGCGAGCTGGCGGCCGACCTCGCGGACGCCCGCGAGCCCTGCGAGGCGATGGTCGACGCCGCCCTCGAGCTGGACGTGGAGCTCGCGGTCGCCCGCTTCGCGGCGGACTACGACTGCACGCTCGCGGAGCGGGGCGGTCGCGGGTTCGCCATCGAGGGCGGCCGCTCGCCGCTGCTCGACGAGCCCCGGGACGAGGTCGAGCCGGTCGACTACGCCGTCGACGGCGTCGCCCTGCTCTCGGGGGTGAACAGCGGGGGCAAGACCGCCACCCTCGACCTCGTCGCCGCGGTCACCGTCCTCGCGCACATGGGACTGCCCGTGCCGGCCG
>JBDGTC010000138.1:0-6403 GCA_042217215.1 Halobacteriaceae archaeon | reverse complement strand
TCCTCCAGCCTTGTGGAGGCTGGGACGCGGGTTCGATTCTCGCACCCGGACTTTCTGTCGACGACCGCAGGGAGGAGACGAAAGTCCGCGCGAGAATCGAACCCTGCCAGTCGCACGCCCGCGCAGGTGAGCGACCGGAGGGAGCGAGCCGAGCAGGACCGTCTGGCTCTGGTTCGATTCTCGCACCCGGACCTTGTCGCGACGAACGGCGCGAGGCGCGAGCGACGCGAGCGCCTCGGAACGTCCGAACGGAGTGAGATCAACGGGGCGAGCGGCGGAGCCCCGAGTCCGGTGCGAGCCGCGAGCAGGGAGCGATCCGAGGTGACCGCTAGTCCGGCGCCGGTCCCCGACCCGGCAGGTCCGCCACCGACAGCCCGTCGCCGGCCGTCGCCCCGACGCTGCTCGTGGACAGCGACCGGTTCTCCGAGAGGATGTACTCGATCGCGTCGAAGGGGACCATGGCGACGGTCGCCCCGTCCTTCTGGGTCGTGTCGTCCTTCAGGTGGAGATAGCGGTTGCCGATCTTGACGTCCTCGACGGTGAGTTCGTAGACGGTGCCGTTCACGTCGAAGCCGACGTCGTAGCGGGGCACGCCGAGCATAGGGACCCGACGGCGGAGGGTGGGACACATCGGTCACTCGAGTGGACGGTCCGACGAGTCCCGGCCGGTCGCCGAGGTACGGGGCGTCGGGTCGTCACCGCCGCGCCGGGCTCACGGTCGGTCCTCCCCGCTCGGTTGTCCCCGTGCCGGCCACCCTCCCGGTGTTCCGGATGATGTCGAGGGCGGTCATCACGTCCGTCCGGCTGATGAGGCCCACGAGGTCGCCGTCCGCCACGACGAGCAGGCGGCCGATGCCGTGCTCCTGCATGGTGTCGAATGCGTCCATGACCCCCGTGTCGGGCGATACCGTCTCGAGGTCGGTCGTCATCACGTCCTCGACACGGATGGCCTCGCGCTCCACCGGGTCGACGCTGCGGGCGTCTTCGAGGGTCACGAGGCCGACGAGCTGTCCCTCGCGGAGCACCGGGTACCCGGTGTGACGGTCGCGGAACATCTGCTCGAGGAGATCGGCGACGGAGGTGTCTGCCTCGACCGCGTCGATGTCGTCGGCCGGCGTCATCACGTCCCGGACCGCGACGTCCTCGAAGGCCGCGTTCATCACCGTGCGCTGGGCTTCACCCGACGCGCCGACGTAGATGAACAGCGCGATGAGGATCAGGAGGAGCTGGCCGGAGAAGAGCCCGACCACGCCGAGGAGGATGGCGAAGAGCTTGCCGACCTCCGCGGCGGTCTGGGTTGCGGCCGCGAACGGGCGGGAGCGTGCGAGGAGCGCGCGGAGGACGCGCCCCCCGTCCATGGGGAACCCCGGCAGCATGTTGAACGCCGCGAGCGCGACGTTCATGACGGCGAGGTAGCCGACCACGAAGCGCGCCATCGGCCGGGAGGCCGGGACGGCGAGGAGGACGGTGTAGGAGAGGGCGCCGAGCGCGACGCTCACGACCGGGCCCGCGATGGCGATGAGGAACTCCTCCTTCCAGTCCTCGGGCTGCTCGCCGAACTGGGCGATGCCGCCGAGGATCCAGAGCGTGATGGAGTCGATGGGGTAGCCGAAGTGCCGGGCGACGAGCGAGTGACCCAGCTCGTGGAGGAGGACCCCCGAGAACAGTCCGAGGGCGGCCAGAACCCCGAGGACGAGCGGCGTGTTCCCGGCGGAGAGCGCCGTGGCGTCGAGGCCGAGTCCCCAGATGGCGTTGAGCTGGCCGACCCAGACCCCCGCCTGGGCGCTGATGACCCACGCGAGGATCGGCAGGATCAGCAGGAAGGTGAGGTCCAGCCGCACCGGGATGCCGAAGACGCGGCCGACGGTGAAGCTTCGCATGCCACCACGTACGGGACCCTCCATCATATGCCTCGGGGCGACACGGTCGGCCGCGCGTCGCCGGGCGTCGGCCGAGCCGAACACCTCAAGTGGGCACTCGGCCTACGGCGGATGTGTCACGGCAGGGGCCCCGCGTGGACAACCTCTTCCTCCACCAGCGCGGGGAGGACTACCGCGTCGCGGTGCGCCGGGACGGCGAGCGCGTCATCGACGCCGTCCTCGAGCTGAAGGAGACCGACGCCGGCCCGCGACCGGCGCGGTTCCGCGTGCAGGAGGGGACCAGCGAGGACCGCCGTCCGCCCGACGAGTTCGTCGAGATCGCTCGCCGCGCCGACCGCATCCGCATCTCCGAGCAGACCACTCCACAGCACCGCGACCGCCTCCGGGCCATGCTCGACGGCTACCAGCTCGAGGCCGCGGTCGTGCGGACCTGCCGCTACTGCGCCTCGGGCGGGCGGTACACTCCGATCACCGACGAGACCGCCATCGAGGCCGACGGCGAGTTCATCTGCCGGGAGTGCGCGCGCCGCGAGCTCCAGCGCGAGGCGGCCTACCGGGGGGAGCTGTCGGGAGCGGCACAGGACCGCCTCGAGGAGCTGCTGTTTTCGGAGGGCGACCTCGACCGCGTGCGGAACCTCCTCTCGGGGGAGCTGGACCCCGAGCTCACGAAGTTCGACGAGATATCCGCGACGACCGAGGCGGTCGAGCCCGTCCGCACCGCAGACCTCGCCGTCGCGCCCGACCTGCGCGACCTCCTCGCCGACCGCTTCGACACGCTCCTCCCGGTCCAGAGCCTCGCGGTCGAGCACGGATTGCTCGAGGGCCGCGACCAGTTGATCGTGAGTGCGACGGCGACCGGCAAGACCCTCGTCGGCGAGATCGCGGGCCTCGACCGCCACCTCCGCGACGAGGGGAAGCTCCTCTTCCTCGTCCCGCTGGTCGCACTCGCCAACCAGAAGCACGAGGAGTTCGCCGACGAGTACGGCGACCTCGCCGACGTCACGATCCGCGTTGGCGCGAGCCGGGTCCGGGGCGGCGGCGCGAGCTTCGACCCAGAGGCGGACGTCATCGTCGGGACCTACGAGGGCGTGGACCACGCGCTCCGGACCGGCCGGGACCTCGGCGACGTCGGGACCGTCGTCATCGACGAGGTCCACACCCTCCAGGACGAGTCCCGCGGGCACCGCCTCGACGGGCTCATCGCGCGGCTCAAGCACTACTGCCGCCGGCGCGCCGCCGAGCGGGCTGGCTACGACGGCGCGCAGTGGATCTACCTCTCGGCGACGGTCGGCAACCCCGGCTGGCTCGGCGAGGCCCTCGACGCCCAGCCCATCCAGTTCGAGGAGCGCCCGGTCCCCATCGAGCGCCACCTCAGCTTCGTCGACGGGCCGGAGAAGCCCCGCGTCATCGACGACCTCGTCACGCGCGAGTTCGACCGGACGTCCTCGAAGGGCTACCGCGGGCAGACCATCGTGTTCACGAACTCCCGCCGGCGCTGTCACGAGGTCGCCCGCCGGCTCGAGTACGACGCCGCGCCGTACCACGCCGGCCTCGACTACGGCAAGCGCAAGCGCGTCGAGCGCCGCTTCGCCGACCAGGACCTCGCGGCGGTCGTCACCACCGCGGCGCTGGCCGCCGGCGTGGACTTCCCGGCCTCCCAGGTCGTCTTCGACTCGCTCGCGATGGGCATCGAGTGGCTCACGGTCCACGAGTTCCACCAGATGCTCGGCCGCGCGGGCCGGCCGGACTACCACGACCGCGGCGTCGTCTACCTCCTCGTCGAACCGGACTGCGCGTACCACGGCTCGATGGAGCGCACCGAGGACGAGGTGGCCTTCACCCTGCTGAAGGGCGAGATGGAGGACGTCTCCGCGCGGTACGCCGACCCCGTCGCCGCGGAGGAGACCCTCGCGAACGTCGTGGTCGGGGGCACCGACGCCAAGCGCATCAACGACGAGATGATCGGCACCTTCGACACCACCCGCGCGGTCGCGAACCTGCTGGACTACGGGTTCATCGACGGCCTCGAGCCCACGCCGCTTGGCCGCGCGGTCACCGAGCACTTCCTCTCGCCGGACACCGCGTTCCGCATCCTCGACGGCGTGCGGAAGGGGCGGGACCCCTTCGACATCGTGGCGGACCTCGAACTGGTCGAGGACGAGGACTGAATGGTGGGGCGGGCGGGGCGGCCGAGGGCCGTCTCGCTCCCGTCGCCGGGAGCGAAACGCTTACCGACGCGTCGGCGGTAGTCGGAGGCGAGGGACCGTAGGGTAGCTTGGTATCCTTGCGGCCTTGGGTGCCGTTGACCTCGGTTCAAATCCGAGCGGTCCCATCCCGCTCCGACACCGCCGAGCGGCGAGCATCGCGAGCCGCGAGGCCGTGCGGAGCGTGGATGGACCCGAGGATTTGAACCCTGGAAGTCGCACGCCCGCGCAGGCGAGCGACCCGAGGGAGCGAGCCGAGCAGGACCGTCTTCCTCTGGTTCAAATCCGGGGGGTCCCACATCCCGTTCTCGCGAGCGCCTCCGTGCGCGAGCCACGGGTGTGGGTCCCGCGGATTTGAAGCCAGCCAGTCGCAGCCCGCGCAGCGACCGGAGGGAGCGAGCAGGACCGTCTGGCGCGGGTTCAAATCCGGGGGGTCCCACATCCGACCTTTTTACGGCTCGGGTGCGCATCCGGCGCACCACTCGCCGCAAAAAGCTCGAGCAAAAAGGCCGCGCGCTCCCGCTGGTCGCGCGCGGTGAACGCCTCGCTCCGCTCGGCGATGCTACCGCCAGGACCCAGTATGCAGCTCGGCAGGCAACGGAGTCCACTGCCAGTCGCGGTCGAAACGTGCCGCGAGTCCGCCCCCATATGGTCGTGCCCTACCTCTACAAGACCGACCTCACGCGAACTCCCCGACGACCGCCGCGAGCACGTCGTCCAGCCGCGCCTCGACCTCCGCGGCGATCGGGTCCAGATCCTCGTTCTCCACGAGCGAGAGCAGTTCCGTCGGCCGGACGGCGCTCACCGCCACGTCGCCGTCGTCGGTCGCGTAGACGACGACGTTGCAGGGCAGGAGCGCGCCGAGCTCGAGCTCCTCGCCCATCGCCTCGTGGGCGAGCGGCGGGTTGCACGCGCCGAGGATGCGGTAGTCGCGGAACTCGGCGTCGAGTTTCTGCTTCAGCGTGGCGCGGACGTCCACGTCACAGAGGACGCCGAACCCCTCGGCGGCGAGGGCGTCCTCGGTGGCCGCGACGACGTCGTCGAACGGCGCGTCGACCGTGACGCGGGTGGTGTACTCGGCCATCGGTCACGTGGCGTGCTGGGCGATGAGCTGCTCGTAGTGGTGCTTCTCGCGCACGCCCGTGAGCTGCTCGACCGGCTCGCCGCCGGCGAACAGGGCGACCGTGGGGACGCCGCGGACGCCGTACTCCGCGGCGAGCGCCTGGTTCGCGTCCACGTCGACCTTCGCGACCGCGGCGTCGGTGTCGGCGGCCAGCGCCTCGATGGTCGGCTCGAGCATCTGGCACGGGCCACACCAGTCGGCGTAGAAGTCCGCGAGGACCACCTCGTACTCGGCGGTGAGCTCGGCGAGGTGGTCCGCGCCGTCGACGTGGACCGGCTCGGTCGGGGTGTCGGTCGCGTCGGTGGCGTCACTCGCGGTGCTGTCTGCTCCGTCGGCACCGCCGCCGACCGTCTCGCGGAGTTCCGCGGCCCGGCGCTCCCGGATCTCGTCGAGGTCGTCCGTCTCTGTCATCACCGGCGGTACGCCACGGCCGGCCTTAATGGTTTTGCAAAGTTGGCGCAAGACCATTCCGGTGGGACACCGACCGGGGATGCGGCGACCGCTCGGGGGCCCGGAGCGATTACAGCCACGCCGAACCCACTCCTCGCCGGGTGACCCACGGGCGCTGTTCAGATAATATTGTGAGTAATACAGCGTCCCCCGAAAGCCCCCGGGCGCTCGACTCGGGCGGCTCGTTGCGCTCCTCGCTCCGCTGCGGTGCGTACGTCGCCGTCCGTCGTCGAGCACCCGGCCCCTTTCGAAGTCCCACCCTCGTGGATAACGAAATCCGCCGACACAGGCCCGTCTCTCAGGGGTTCGAATCGCATGACGTGCGTCAGCCGTAACTGAACAGTGCCGACCCACGAGTCAGAACAGCTAAATCCTCGACCCGACAGGGTGTGGGCCATGGACGCACGCGACGCCCCGCCGGGCGCGGCGGACGCGGACGCGGAGACCGACGGGCGCGGGGAGCGGACCGAGGAGCCAGACCCGGGAGCCAGCGGGGACGGGGCCGAGCGGTGGTGGCCGGCGGGGCTCCGGCGCCGGCGGGTGCTCGCGCTCTCCGGGGCGGCCGCCACCGGCACGCTCGCGGGCTGTGGCTCCGGCGGGGACGGCGACGGGACCACCACGACGGCGGAGCAGTCGACGACGTCGACGGCGACACCGACGACGGCGACGACCGCGACGGCCGAACCCACGACCACCGCGACGGCGGAGCCGACGACAACGTCCCGGCCCACCTCGACCGCGCCGGC
>JBDGTC010000069.1:0-6684 GCA_042217215.1 Halobacteriaceae archaeon | reverse complement strand
CTTGCGGGCCTCCTCTTTGTGTGCTTCGACGATCTGTTCGCCCTTGCCGGCGGGAACCGTCCGGATCTTCGGCTCGTTGCCGTCGTCCGGGTTGTGGTAGACGAGAACGTCCTGCAGTTCCTCGTTGGGGAGCAACTGGCTCATCGACTTCGCGAGCATCGACTTGCCGGTCCCCGGCGAGCCGATCATCATCACGTGGCGGTGCTGCTTGGCCGCCTTCTTGATGATGTCGCGGGCCTCGTCCTGGCCGATGACCTGGTCGACGAGGCGGTCGGGCACCGACACGTCGGCGGTCGAGTCGAGGCGGAGGCCGCCGAGGAGGTCGTCCTCGGCCGCCTCCTCGTCGACCTCCAGGTCGCCGCCGACCTCGCTGCCGAGGTCCTCGAAGCCGTCCACGGGGGCCTCGTCGGCCTGCTGGCCGTCCCGGGACGCACGGTCCAGGACGGCCGTGCGGTCCGCGGCGTCCGTGTCGGTTCCGCGAGCGGCGTCGGAGCCGTCCGCCGACCCGGATCCGGTGGCGTCGGTGGCGTCCGCGGAGCCGGTGGCGTCCGTTCCAGCCCCGTCACCGGCGTCGGTGCCGGCGTCGGCGTCGGTGTCGTCCCCGGAGCCGGCGGGAGCGGCCCCGGTGGTGTCACTCGAGTCGTCTGCGGGGGCGGCGTCGTCCGACGCCGTGCCCTCGGTGGTGGACCCGTCGGCCGACCCGTCCGACGGCCCGTCGGCTGCCGGCGCCGACGGCTCGTCGGCCGCCGGGTCGGAGGGCTCGTCGGAGGGGCGGTCCGGCGACTCGTCGGCCGCCGGCTCCGAGGGGGTCCCGGGCTCGTCGTCGCTCATACAATCAGTACCTGTTTCGAGGGCTGGCGAACTGATATACTTTCTCCCCTGTTGGCCGGGCGGCCTGTCGAGTACAGCCCCCACAGCGCCCGATATCGGGTGTCTGAGGCATTGCGGGCGGCTCGCCACCGTTATGACCCTCCCGGTCGGTGTGGGGGTATGACCCGTGGCTTCTTCGTCGGCCGGTTCCAGCCGTACCACCGGGGGCACCACGAGGTGGTCCGCGAGATCGCCGAGGAGGTGGACGAACTCGTCGTCGGCATCGGGAGCGCCGACGCCTCGCACTCCACGACCGACCCGTTCACCGGCGGCGAGCGCGTGCTGATGGTCACCCGCGCCGTCGCCGACCTCGACCTGCCGACCCACGTCGTCCCCATCCAGGACATCGAGCGCAACGCGGTGTGGGTCAGCCACGTCGAGAGCATCTGCCCGCCCTTCGACGTCGCGTACTCGAACAACCCGCTCGTCGCGGAGCTGTTCGGCGACGCCGGCGTGCCGACTCACGAGACGGAGCTCGTCGACCGGGACGTCCTCGAGGGGACGGAGATCCGCGCGCGGATGGTCGAGGGCCGGCCCTGGCGCGACCTCGTCCCGGCCGGCGTCGCCGAGGTCGTCGACGAGGTCGGCGGGGTCGAGCGCATCCGGAACGTGAGCCGGACCGACGAGCCGTAGCCTCGCGGACCGGCAGCCGCGTCCGCCCGCGGACCGACGCCCCGGTTCAGTGCGCGCCGGTGACGACCCGCGTCACGACGACGTCCCAGTCGCCGTCGCCGTCACCGTCGACGACCCAGCCGCCACAGACGTCCACCCCGTTCGCGTCGGCCCGCCGGAACAGCTCCGCGAGCGCCGTCTCCAGCTGCTCCTCTGAGTCCACCGCCGTGGTCCCGCTCTCCCGCGGGGACATATCGCGATAGTTTGGGGTCCTGTTGTGATAAGCCGTGTGGATTTCACGACTACAATCACAAACGCCGGGGGCGGCCCCTGCCGTCGGGTGCAGAATCCGCGAGAGGGCGGCGGCACCGGCCGAATCCGGGGCCGGGTTGTGAGGGGACGCCGTTCTGGCCCTGCAGTCCGGCCCGCCGCACCGCGTGCCCCCGGGCCGTCGACCGCACCCCCGGACGCCGGGTCGCACGGTCCGGGGGTGCCGGACGCGGGGCTCCCGATGGACGGCGTGCGTTCCGTGTGAAAAATCGCGAGAGCGAGTCGTCGGGGCCGGCGGCCTAGTCGCCCGCCTCGATGACGTCGTCGATGCGGGTGATCATCGTCGCGGCCTCGGTGGCGTTCTCGAGGGCCTCGGTCTTCACCGCCGCGGGGTCGAGCACGCCGTGCTCGACGGGGTCGGCGATCTCGCCGGTCTCGCCGGAGATGATGATGCCGGCGCGCCCGGCGTTCTCCGTCGACGCCGCGCGGAGGTCGACGAGCGCGTCGATGGGGTCCATCCCGGTGTTGGCCGCGAGGGTGCGCGGGATGGCGTCGAGGGCGTCCGCGAAGGCCTCGGCCGCGAGCTGCTTGCGGCCGGGGATGCCCGCCGCCTCGTCGCGCACGCGGTTGGCCACGTACACCTCGCTCGCGCCCGCACCGGGGACCACGCCGCCGGCGCGGAGCGTGGTCGAGACGACGTCGAGGGCGTCGCCGGTCGCGCGCTCAAGCTCGTCGGTGACGTGGTCGGTGCCACCGCGCACGAACAGCGTGACCGTCTGCGTGTCGGCGCCGCCCTCGACGAACGTGAGGGTGTCCTCGGCGCCGGACTTGCCGAACGTCTTCACGGAGATGCGCTCGGCGACGCCGAGGTCGTCGGGGTCGACCTCGGAGAGCGTGCCGATGGGGGTGGCGCCCGTGGCGCGGGCGACCGCCTTCATCGAGTCCTCGTCGCCGAGGTCGTCGATGTCGTCGAAGGCGAGGATGCCCGCGTCCGCGAGCGTGCCCGCGATGCGCTCGTCGATCTCCTCCTTCGTGAACACGACGTCGACGCCCGCCTCGGCGAGCGCGTCCACGTAGCCGCGGAGCTCGTTCTCCTCGGCCTCGATGGCGGCGTTGAGCTGGTCGACGGAGTCGACCTCGTAGCTCGCGTCGACGTCGGCCTCGCGGTTCTCGATGGCGATGGAGAGCACCGCGACGGTCGCGTCCTCGACCTCGCGGGGCATGTCCGAGCGGAGCGGCTCGGCGTCGACGAGCACGCCCTCGACGAGGTCGGTCGCCGAGGAGGAGGCGCCCTTCTGGGTGTGGACGAGGACGTCCTCGCGGTGGACGTCGCCGTGCTCGTCGGTGACGGCCTCGATGGCGTCGACCACCAGCGTCGCGAGCGTCTCGGCGTCGACGTCGCCGGTCCCCTTCCCGGTCATGCTCGAGCGCGCGACCGCGCGGAGCACGTCCTCGCTCAGTTCGTCCTCGAGCACGAGGTCCTCGACCGCCTCGAGGGCCACGTCACGCGCCGCGGCGTACCCCTCGACGACGGTCGTGGGGTGGACGTCCTGCTCGAGGAGGTCCTCGGCCTCGGCGAGCAACTGGCCCGCGAGCACGGAGGCCGAGGTGGTGCCGTCTCCGACCTCGTTCTCCTGTGACTGGGCCACCTCGACGAGCATCTGGGCGGCCGGGTGCTCGATGTCCATCTCGTCGAGGATGGTGACGCCGTCGTTGGTGATGACGACCTCGCCGGTGTCGTCGACGAGCATCTTGTCCATCCCCTTCGGGCCGAGCGTGGTGCGGACCGACTCCGCGACCGCCTTCCCGGCCGAGATGTTCGAGTTCTGTGCGTCGCGACCCTGCGTGCGCTGGGCGTCCTCTCCGAGGATGAAGATGGGACCGCCCCGTCCGCGCTGTCCCTGAGACATACAGTGGGAGAAAGAAAGCGGTTCTATATGAATGTTGCGAAGACGGGGGCGCGCCGTCTCCGGGTCCGCCCGCGTGCGAGCGCCGTCGGGACCGCCGTCGCGTTCGCCGCTTCAGACCCGCATGTCCCAGTACGAGACGGAGGCGAGGTGGGCCCCCGGGCCGCTATCGACGACGGCCTCGTCGAGCCGGCGGACCGGTTCGGCGACGGCGCCCGGGACCTTCCGGTAGAAGCCGTAGGGGAGGAGGAAGTCGTGGTCGGCGCCGGCGATGGTGAGCCCCGTGCCGTCGACGAGCGACTGCACCTCGCGCCGGGAGTAGAGCCGCGACCCCATCGGGAGCAGCCAGTTGTACACCGATCGCGTCGAGAAGCGGTTGAACGTGTCGAAGAAGACGGTCTCGCGGGAGACGCGGGCCATCTCGCTCAGGAACGTCGCGGGGGTGTCGGCGAGGTGGAAGAATCGCATCGCGAGCACCGCGTCGAAGTGGTCGTCGGGGAACGGCAGGCGGGCCGCGTCGCCCCGCATGAACTCCACGTCGACGCCGGCGCGCTCCGCCTTCTCTCTGGCCTGACGCAGCATCGGCCCGGAGATGTCGAGGGCGGTGACGTCCGCACCCCTGCTGGCGAGGTGGACCGTGAACCGGCCGGTCCCGCAGGCGATCTCGAGGACCGAGCGGCCGTCGACCGGACCGAGACCGTCGAGAACCGCCTGCTTCTCCCGGCGGTCGATGAGTCGCCCGCCGCGCGAGAAGCGCTTCGACTCGTACGCCTCCGCGACGTCGGACTCCTGGTACCACTCCCGCCCCTTCACGGCACGTCGGTGTGTCCCCGGGGATAAAACCGTACTGAAACCCCGCCAACAGCTACATGCCCTGCGGGGCCGTACCACGGCCCATGCCCACCTGCCCCGGGTGCGACGCTGAGCGGTCGGCCGCCGACCTCACGCGCCACGAGGACGACGGGATGGTCCGCGTCCACTGCCCCGAGTGCGGTCGGCTGCTGGGGACGTACAACCGACGCGCCCGGGAGTAGTCGGCCCCGACGACGGCCCAACGCCTCAGCCGCCGGTCAGCACCTCCTCGGGGTCGATCTGGAGGACGACGCGCTCGCCCTCGTCGCCACCGAGGTCGTACCGCTCCCCGGTGTACCGCAGCGAGAGTTCGTGGATGTGCTCGACCGCCCCCTCCGTGCGCACCCGCTCGACCCCGCCCCACAGCGACAGCCACCGGTACGGGTTCTCCGGGTCGACGACCGAGAGACCCACCTGCGGCCGGTCGCGGACGTTCCGCTCCTTCCGCCGGCCCGTGGCCGTGTTCACCAGGACCGTGTCGCCGTCGTGGTCGATCCACACCGGGGTGACGTGGGGCGCACCGTTCGGGAGGAGGGTCGCGAGGTGGCCGAACGCGGTCGTCTCGAACAGGTCGACGTGGGAGTCGGGGAGCGCGCTCACGGGTGATCGTTCGGGTGGACGCGTGGAAAATCCCACGGCTGTCGTGTGACCTTATATCGCACTTATTGCTGGAACTCGCATATAGATAACCTTTACGTGCAACCGGCAGGGCCTGACACCCATGAGCACGACGACGGAGGCGGCCGAGACGAGCGGGCAGAGCGAGGAGTTCCGCGAGCGGCTCCGCGAGCTCCCGCCGAGCGCGAAGCTGGTGGCGAAGGTCCTCGAGGGCGCGTCCGGGCCGCTCTCGCAGGGAACGCTCACGGAGGAGTCCCTGCTCCCCGAGCGCACGGTCCGGTACGCCCTGAACCGCCTCGAGGAGGCGGACCTCGTGGAGTCGCGGTACAGCTTCCAGGACGCGCGGAAGCTCGTGTACACGCTCGACGACTGACGCCCCGGGGCGCGCGTTCCCGGTCGGCGAGCGAGCCCGTGCGACCGACGCGCGCCCGCGACGCTTTTCTGCCGCCGGCCGGTACCCCGAACGTGCAGTCACTCGAGGCCGACCTCGCCGACGCCCGCGACCTGGACGTCGACGCCCTCGCCGACGCCGTCGAGGCCATCGGCTTCGAGTGCACGCGGTGTGGCGCGTGCTGCAAGGCAGAGGCCGAGGACCCCCACACGGCGACGGTGTTCCCCGACGAGGTGCGGGACCTCCAGGACGCCACGGACCGCGACTGGCGGGACCTCGCCCGCCCGATGCCGTACGGCCTCGACGCCGAGGCCGACGCGGGCGGGACCGGCGAGACCTTCGAGTGGGCGCTCCAGACCGACGCGTGCGGGGACTGCGTGTTCTACGATGAGGACCGCGACGGCGACGGCACCGGCGGCGAGACCGCTGCCGGGCCGGGCCGCTGTACGGTCCACGACGACCGGCCGCTGGTCTGCGAGACGTACCCGTTCAGCGTCGCGATCGGCGGCACCACCCAGCCGATGGGGGGCGTCGTCGAGCGCGAGGGGCCGATCCGTGCCCACGAGTGCGAGGGACTCGGGCGGGACATCGAGCGCGAGGACGCGGTGGCGATGGCGGAGACGCTGAAGGAGCGCGCCGTGCGAGAGCTCGAGGAGGCCATCGCGGTGCGGGACGGCTACGAGCCGGTCGCGAGCGGCGACCGCGACGTGGTGGTCTTCGACGGCGAGGGCGCGAAGGGCGTGGACGGTCTCCCGCTCGACGGGGACGCCGGCGACGAGGGCTGAGTCGCGCCCTGGCACGCCGGGTCCCGTCCCATCGGTCCACAACACTTTACCCCGCGCCCGGCATCGGAGGGACAGAGGCCACGTACTATGGAGATCTCTGAGAAACTCCTCTGTCTGTTCAACGCCGAGGTGACCGTCTCCGGCGACTCGTACGTCGTCGAGGTGCCCCGCCGCGAGGTCGAGACCGGCACCGTCGACCCGGGCGAGACCTACCGCGTCGCGCTCATCGCCAGGGAGTCCGCGGAGGGCGAGGCCGGCGAGGGGGCCGGGTCGACCCCCCGCGCCGGCGGGGCCGCACCCGGCGAACCCCAGCCACCGGTCGAGGAGGGCGAGGTCCGGTACGTCGAGATCGAGGACCTCGGCAAGCAGGGCGACGGCA
>JBDGTC010000018.1:0-6780 GCA_042217215.1 Halobacteriaceae archaeon | reverse complement strand
CGAGCACGAGCATCCCCAGCCGGAACTTGTCGTACAGCGAGAGGTGGGGGTAGGCCGCGATCTGGAAGATGGTGTCCATCGGGTGGACGACGCCGTCGACGTAGTACGCGTCGGACTTGTACCGCCACTCGACGGCGTCGCCGAGCCCGAGCTCGCGGGCCAGCTCGACGATGGTCTCCTCGGACCGCGAGAGGTGGTGGTAGAACGTCTCGATGGGGTCCCCGGCGGTCTCGTAGGACGCCGCGAGCCCGCCCACCTCGGGGGCGGCCTCGTACACCTGCACGTCGTACCCGCGGGACTGGAGGCGGTAGGCGGCGGCGAGGCCCGCGATGCCTCCGCCCACGACGGCGACGGTCATTCTCCGGAACTCGGAGCCCCCGGTCCTACAACCTTTCGAGGGGCGGCTGGCGGGGTCGTCGGTGGTCGGTGAACGCCCGGTGCGCGTCGGCGGTCGGTGGCCGTCGGGAGGGACCCGTCCGCGGTCGGTGGAGGGCGCCGGGGTCGGACCGACGGGGTTCGCTACCCTTTTGGGGGCGCCTGTCCCCACTCCGGGCATGCTCGCGGTGCGCGCGCCGGCGACGAGTGCGAACCTCGGGAGCGGGTACGACGTCTTCGGGGTCGCACTCGACCGGCCGGCCGACGTCGTCCGGGTCGAGCGCGCACCCGAGATCGAGATCGAGGTCACCGGCGTCGGGAGCCAGTACATCCCCACGGACCCCGACGCCAACACCGCCGGCGTGGTCGCGAAGGCCCTCGACGCCCCGGCCCGCATCGAGATCGACAAGGGCGTGCGGCCCTCCTCCGGGCTGGGCTCCTCGGCCGCCTCCGCGGCCGGCGCCGCCGTCGCGCTCAACACGCTCTACGACCGCGGCCACACCCGCCGTGAGCTGGTGCGCATCGCCGCGGAGGGCGAGGCCGCCGTCTCCGGCGAGGCCCACGCCGACAACGTCGCGCCCGCCATCCTCGGCGGGTTCACGGTCGTCACGCCGGAGTCGGTCACCGCCGTCGACTCCGCGCTCCCGCTCGTGGCCTGCCTCCCCGACGCCGTCGTGTCGACGCGCGACGCGCGCGGCGCGGTCCCGGAGCAGGTCTCGCTCGAGGAGTACACGGAGGCGGTGGGCAACGCGGCGACGCTCGTGGTCGGGATGCTCCGGAACGACCCCGACCTCGTCGGCGCGAACATGACCGACAGCGTCGTCACGCCCGCCCGCGCGGAACTCATCGACGGCTACGACGAGGTCACCGACGCCGCCCTCGACGCGGGTGCGACGGGCGTCACCGTCTCCGGTGCCGGACCGGGCGTGCTCGCGGTCTGTCGCCGCCTCGGCGACCGCCGGCGCGTCGCCGACGCCATGGTCTCGGCGTTCGACGCGGTCGGGGTCGAGGCGCGCGGGTACCAGACCGCGGTCGGACGCGGCGCGGTCGTCCACGCGTAGGCGGGCGCCGTCGCCCGCTCAGAACGCGAGGAAGACCACGAGACCTGCGATGACGATCGCGCTCCCCCGCCGGCGGAGCCGGTCCATGCCGACCAGCAGAGCGAGGGTGACGACGAAGTACCCCAGTCCGGCGAAGAACAGCCCCAGCAGCGACAGGAACGGTTCGTCGGTGAGCAGGCCGGCGGTCACCGCCATGGCCGGGGTTCTGCGGGCCCGCGCAAAAAGGTTGGCCGGCGGCGACCGTGTCACCTCGCTCGTCTCCGGCGCCGGGCCCGACCCCCACGGATGGCCCGCCGAGCCGCCCTACAGCCGGTCGACGACGGCGTCCGTGACCTCGTCGGTCGTCGCGTCGCCGCCGAGGTCCGGCGTGCGCGGCCCCTCGGCGAGCGTGGTCTCGACGGCGTGGCGAACCCGCTCGCCGGCGGCGTCGTGACCGAGGAACTCCAGGAGCATCGCCGCGCTGAAGATGGTCGCGGCGGGGTTCGCGATGCCCTGCCCCGCGATGTCGGGCGCGGTGCCGTGGACCGGCTCGAAGAGCGCGCGCTCCGGACCGACGTTCGCGCTCGGGAGGAGCCCGAGTCCCCCGACGAGTCCCGCCGCGAGGTCAGAGAGCACGTCCCCCGCGAGGTTCGGGGTTACGACGACGTCGTACTCCTCGGGGTGGAGCGCGAGGTGGGTGGCGAGCGCGTCCATGAGCGCCGGCTCGGCGGCGATGCCCGCCGACTCGAGTTCGTCGGTGACCGACTCGAGGAACAGCCCGTCGGTGACGCGCATCACGTTGGCCTTGTGGGCGACGGTGGCGCGGTCCTCGCCGCGCTCGGCGACGTACTCCGCCGCGAACGCCCCGAGTCGGCGGGAGGCGGTCTCGGTGACGACCCGGGTCAGCGTCGAGACGTCCTGCGAGAGGCGGTTCTCGATGCCGGCGTAGACGCCCTCGGTGTTCTCCCGGAGGATGACGAGGTCGGTCTGGGGGTGGACGGCGTCGGCGCCGGGGTACGCCCGCGCCGGGCGCACGTTCACGAACGAGTCGACCTCCCGCCGGAGCGGGATGATGACGTCGGCGGCGGTCTCGCCGGCGGCCCCGAACAGCGTCGCGTCCGCCCGGCCCGCGAGGGCGCGGGTCTCCTCCGGGAGCGCCTCGCCCGTCTCGGCCTCGACGGCGTCGCCGGCGTCGGCCTCCTCGAAGGTCAGGTCGGGACCGACGGCCTCGAGCACCCGCACCGCCGCGGGGACGATCTCCTGCCCGACGCCGTCGCCGGGGATCACGGCGACCGTGTGTGTCATGGCGCGCCGTACGCGGGCGGGGGTTAGAAGGGTGCGGTTTCGCCGACGCCGGGCGGCGTCGTCCGCGGCATGGCCGTGGCCTCACTCCGCGAACGGCCGGAACGCGTTCGCCGCGACGAGGCCGCCGGCGAGCACGGCGCCGGCGGCGGTGACCAGCGGTGAGAGCACGCCCGCGAGGAGTGCCGGCACCGCCACGGCGTTGTAGGTCAGCGCGAGCCCGTCGTTCTGCCGGAGGCGGCGCCGCGCGGCGTCGGCCACGTCGAGGGCCGTCTCCACCGCGGCGAGGTCGTCGCCGAGGACCGCGAGGTCCGCGGCCTCCGCCGCGAGCGCCGTCCCGCCGCCCATCGCGACGCCCAGATCCGCCGCGGCGAGCGCGGGCGCGTCGTTCGTCCCGTCGCCGACCACCGCCACGGTCCCGCGAGCCTGGAGGCGCCGGACCGCCTCGGTCTTGCCGGCCGGTGGCACGCGAGCGAACAGGCGACTCACCCCGTCGTGGGCCGCGACGTCGGTCGCTCCCGAGCGGTCGTCGCCGGTGAGCACCACCACCTCGACGCCGCGGTCGGCGAGGGCCGAGACCGCCGCCGCCCACCCGTCCCGTGGTTCGTCGCCCACGACGACGACCCCCTCGGCCGCGCCCTCGCGGCCCACCACGACGGGGAGGTCCCCCGTCTCGCGGGCGGCCCGGACGTCCTCCTCGACCGCCCCGGGGACGGTCCAGTCCTCGTCCGCGTAGAGGGCCGGCGCGCCGACCAGGACGCGCTCGCCGTCCACGGTGCCCGCGATGCCGGTCGTGTGCGCGTCGACGTCGCGCACGTCGCGGGCCGCGCCGTCGTCGGAGGGGCCGTCGGAGCCGTCGTCGACGGCCGCCACGATGGCCGACGCGGCGGGGTGGGCGGCGCGGTGCTCGAGGGCGGCCGCCATCGCCACCGTCTCCGCGGGGGCGTGAGTCTCCCGGACCGACATCTCGCCCGTGGTGAGCGTCCCCGTCTTGTCGAGGACGACGGTGTCGACGGCGCGGAGGCGGTCGAAGACGCTCTCGTCGAAGACCACCACGCCGGCGTCGAGGGCGGCCTCGACCGCCCGCCCCGCGGTCAACGGCGTGGAGAACCCGAGCGCCCACGGCGAGGCGGCGACGGGCACCGCGAGCGCGGTGAGGACCGCAGCCTGCCACCCCGCTCCGACCGCCAGCGTCCCCGCGCCGGCGAGGAGCGCGAGCGCGAGGACCGCCGGGAGGACCGCGCCGGCGACGCGGTCCCCGCGTCGCTGGATGGCGTGAGTCGCGCTCTGGAGGTCCCAGACTGCGGCGGTGAGCGCGGTCACGCCCGAGCGGGACCCCTCGCCGACGGTTATCTCTGCGGCGTCCCCGGTGACGACCGCGCCGCCCGCGACGTCGTCGCCCGTTCGCTTCCGGACGAGCAGGGACTCGCCGGTGACGACGGACTCGTCGACGAGACAGGGGCCACTCGCCAGCCTGCCGTCGACGGGGACGCGCTCGCCCGCGCGGACGAGCACCCGGTCGCCGGCCTCGATGTCACCGACGGGCACGGTCTCCGTCGCGCCGGGGCCGTCACCGTCGTCGCCGGCGTCGTCGCTGTCGAGACGGGTCGCGGTCGCCACCTGCGAGGCGGTCAGGTCGGTGAGCGCCGCGCTCGCCCGGTGTTTCACGCTCGTCTCGTAGTAGATGGCACCGGTGACTCCGGCCGCGACGAGGATGGTGAGGTCGTAGAACACGTCGGTGCGGGCGAGTGCCAGCGAGAGCGTGCTGTACGCGTAGGCCGCGAGGACGGTCGTCGCGACGAGGAGGTCGGTGTTCGGTCGGCGCGTGCGGACCGCGACGAGGGCACCTCGCAGCAGCGGTGCCGCGGTGAAGAAGAGCACGACGCCGGTCGTCGTGAGGAAGATCGGGAGGAGGACCGCGGTCTGGCCGCCCAGGCTCTCCCCGCCACGGCCGAGCAGCGCGAGCGCGTTCTGCGGGTAGAAGACCACCGTGTAGGGCAGGAGGACGAAGGAGCCGAAGACCACGCCCGCGACGTAGCGGTACCCGAGCACGTCGTCGACGCCCGTCCCGTCGGGGTGGGTCGGCCCCCCGCTCTCGCCGGGGCCGGTCGCGGTCCCGCCGGCAGGCTCGCCGACGTCCGCCGGCGCGAGCGCCGAGACGTCGTAGCCGAGGACGCTCAGTCGGTCGGCGACGTCGGCCGGATCCACCGCCGGGTCGTGGGTCACCCGCACCCGCCCGGTGCCGTAGCTGGCCTGCGCGGCGTGGACGCCGTCGGTGCCCGTCGCGCGCTCCTCGAGGAACGCCTCGCCGGTCGGCGAGTGGAGGCCGTCGACCGCGAGGTGGCTGTCGACGGCGTCGGCAGGTGCCGTGTCGGGATCCCCGGCCGCCGCCCGGGCGCTGGCGTCGTCCACGCCCGCGCCGACCTGGTCGGCGTCGCCCGGCCCCGCCGCGTCGGCGTCCGCGCCCGGAATCGCCTCGTCGACGGCCGCACAGCCGGCCGAGCAGTAGCGCCCGTCGGTGGCCGTCCCGCAGGTCGCACACTGGCCACCGTCCATGGGGCGCGGTGGGACGTCGAGGACAATAAGGGCCGCTCTCTCGGTTTCGACAAGCGGTGTCGCCGGATTCGCCGCGGCGCCCTACTGCCCGGAGATCTCGGGCAGCTCGTCCTCGCCGACGTACGGCAGCGACGCCGCGGTCTCGCGTACCGCGCTCGCGTTCGCCTTCATCAGCGCGGTGGTGTCCCAGATGCCCTCGACGAGGGCCTGGCGCTGGGCCTCGTTCACGACGACCTCGACGGTGCGGTCGTCGTAGTGGAGCTGCTCGGCCGCGACGTCGACGGTGACCTCGACGTCGGGGTACTTCTCGACGTAGTCCTGCAGGGCCTCGACGGTCTCGGTGTCGGCCCTGACCGTCGGGATGCCCATCGCGAGGCAGTTGCCGCGGAAGATCTCCGCGAAGGACTCGCCCACGATGGCGTCGATGCCCCAGCGCTGGAGCGCCTGCGGGGCGTGCTCGCGCGAGGAGCCACACCCGAAGTTCTGGTTCACGACGAGGACGTTCGCGTCCTGGTAGGCCGGCTCGTTGAACGGGTGGTCTTTCGGCTCGTCGTTCTCGTCGAACCGCTGGTCGAAGAAGGCGTACTCGCCCAGGCCGTCGAAGGTGACGACCTTCATGAACCGGGCGGGGATGATCTGGTCGGTGTCGATGTCGTTCCCGCGCACGGGGATCGCCGGCCCGGAGACCTCGGTCACGGTGTCGGCGGGGCCCTCGCTCATGCGGGGGCCACCTCCTCGAGCTCGCGCACGTCGGTGACCTCGCCGGTGACCGCCGCCGCGGCGACCATCCGCGGGCTCATCAGCACGGTGCGCCCGTCCTTCGAGCCCTGGCGGCCGACGAAGTTGCGGTTCGACGAGGAGGCACACGCCTCGTCGCCGACCAGCTGGTCCTCGTTCATGCCGAGACACATCGAGCAGCCCGCACCGCGCCAGTCGAAGCCGGCCACGCGGAACACCTCGTCGAGGCCCTCGCGCTCGGCGGCGGCCTTCACGCGCTGGCTGCCGGGGACGACCAGTGCGCGCACGGAGTCGTCGACCTGTCGGCCCTCGACGACGGACGCCGCGTCCCGGAGGTCCGCGAGTCGTGCGTTGGTACAGGAGCCCAGGAACGCGACGTCCACGTCGTAGCCCGCCATCGTGTCGCCGGGCTCGACGCGCATGTGCTCCTGGGCGCGCTCGGCCGTCGCCCGCTTCTCCTCGCGGAGCGTCGACGGGTCGGGGACGGGCTCGGAGATGCCGATGCCCTGGCCCGGGGTGGTTCCCCACGTGACCATCGGCTCGATGGCGGAGCCGTCGATGGTGACGACGTCGTCGTACTCCGCGTCGTCCTCGGAGCGGATGGACTCCCAGTAGGGCTTCAGCGCCTCGAAGCGCTCGGGGTCGTCGCGGAAGGCGTCGGTGTCGCGGAGCCACTCGTAGGTGGTCTTGTCGGGGTTGACGTACCCCGCGCGGGCGCCGCCCTCGATGGACATGTTGCAGATGGACATCCGGCCCTCCATGTCCAGGG
>JBDGTC010000048.1:0-6932 GCA_042217215.1 Halobacteriaceae archaeon | reverse complement strand
CACAGACGCCGGCCCGACGACCATCTCCCCCACGGACGTCGAGTACCCCGAGCACGCCGACGCCGACGGCATTGGGGACGTCGCCGCGTTCACCGACGCGATGTTCCAGGAGCTCGCCGACGAGGGGTACTCGGCCAACTACTCGATGTGGACCGGCGAGACCGACGTCGTGAGCACCCAGATCCGCCTGGAACAGGACCCCGCCGCGTCGACGCTGTACACCCTGCGGCGCTTCGAGATGGGCTGGCAGCGGACCCACTACGACCGCTTCGAGACCTACGTCCACGAGGGGACGTGGTACTCCTACACCAACACCAGCGAACCCCCGGTCATCGCCGCCCCCTACGACCCCACCGATCGGTGGCACTACAACTACACCGCGAACCCCATTGTCTGGCGGGTGAGCGCCGTCCTCGAGCGACTCGAGCTCGAGGCCAGCCACGGCGTCGAGCGGGGGGACACGACGATGATCGTCTACGACGTGACCGCGTTCCACGAAGGCGGGACGACCTACACCAACGGCACCGGACAGGTGGTCGTCGACGAGCGGGGCGTGCTCCGGTCCTACTCGATGTCGTTCCCCGCGCCCCTGCCAGGGAACCGACTGCGCGACGCGTTCACCCTCTCGACGGCGACGCCGACCATCGAGGAACCCGACTGGGTCGCGGCGGCGAACGAGTCCGCCACCCGGACGGCTCCCGCCACGACAGGCGTCACGAGCACCGACGGCTGACCGCACACCCACGTGTCTGCCGCCCGTCTGACGAACGTTGAAATACCGTCCCGCGTTACCTAAACCCCGACACGGGTCGAGCCCATGACCAAGGAAACCGTGCGGTACCCCGACGGCGTCGTCGCCGCGGTCGAGGACGCCGTCGACCAGGGCGTCTTCGAGAGCAAGTCGGAGTTCTACCGCTTCGCCGCGGAGTACGTCCTCCGCGCGCTCGACCCCGAGTACGAGCCCGAGACCTTCGACTTCCACGAGATCCTCGACGAGCTCGAGGCCGAGGGCGAACTCGCCGGCACGGGCGCCGACGCCGGTGCCGAGGAGCCCGCACCGTTCCTCGAGGCCGTCTCCGCGGTGCGCCGCCACTGCTTCCGCGGCGAGTACGAGCGCGCGGAGGCGGTCATCGACCGCCGGTACGGCGCCGCCGACCCCGAGGCCATCCTCTTAGAGGAGTTCCTCGCCCAGTACAAGGTCGCCGCCGCGACCGGGCTCCACGCGAGCAGCGGTGCCGGCCCGAACGCCGGGTAGGGCTCCACCCCGCGCCGTCGCGCAATCCCACCAGACCGGCGTCTGCCGCTCGACGGCCGACCCGACCGCCGCCCGATCGCGTTCCGACCCACTTTACTGCCGACCCCGCCGAGGCCCGGCCATGAGCGAGGACGAGCGGCTCGTCGCGGCGCGCACCGCGGCGCGCGAGGGCGGCGCGGTCGCGGGACGGGCGTTCCGCACCGGCCTCGACGTGGAGTACAAGACGGGGAAGACCGACACGGTCACCGTCGCCGACCGCGAGGCCCAGCGCCGCGTGCTCGCGGTCCTCGCGGAGCACTTCCCCGAGGAGCCGGTCGTCGGCGAGGAGGAGGACGCACCGAAGGCGGTGCCCGAGTCGGGCCCCGCGTGGATCGTCGACCCCATCGACGGCACCAACAACTTCGTGCGGGAGATCCCGGTCTGGGGAACCGCCGTCGCGCGCGTCGAGGACGGCGAACCGGTGCTCGGGGTGACCGAACTGCCGGCCCTCGACGACGAGTTCGTGGCGGGGCCGTCGACCGGGGACGCCACGTCGGGGATGACCCGCAACGGCGAGCCGGTGACCGTCAGCGACCGCGACGACCCCGAGTCGTGTCACGTGAGCGTCCTGATGTGGTGGGCGATGGACGACCGCGCGGAGTACGCAGCGGTGCTGCGGGCGGCGGTCGAGCGCTTCGGCGACGTCCGCCGGCTGGGCTCCGCGCAGGCCACGCTCGCGACCGTCGCGGCTGGCGGACTGGACGGCGGGTTCACAACCGTCGTCCCGCCGGCCTGGGACACCGTCGCGGGGGTCCACATGATTCGCCGCGCCGGTGGGCGCGCGACCGACGTCCACGGCGAGCGGTGGGCGCCCGGCGCCGACGGCCTCGTCGTCTCGAACGGCGAAATCCACGACGACCTGATCGCTGCCGCACGGGACGCCCTCGACCCCGCTGACGGGGCTGAGAACCGCTGAACGGAGACGGCGAGGGGCGCAGGTACCGCCGCGGCACCACAACGCTGACAATCGGGTGGGCGACACGTGGAACCATGAGTTCGCCTGCGGGCGGAGAGGACCCCGACGACGCCGGTGTGCCTGCCGGGGATGGGGGCGACGGACTCCAGCTGGTCGGTCGCCTGTCGCTGGCCCAACTGTGGACCGGGAGCGTGCTCGCCCTCGTCGTCGCCGTCGTCGGCGGGAGCCTCCTGTACCCCCAGCGAGTCTACGGCGGGTTCGTGTGGCACTACTTCTGGGGACCGGTGTACGCCGACGCCAACGGCGCGACGTGTGCGGTGTGGGCCGGGGGCCGCGAGCGCCTCATCGACGGCGCGGCGGCCTGCGCGGCGACGGCCGAACCCGTGGCCTACCCCGGCTATACGGTCGTCTCGGAGGTCGGGTACATGGTCGTCCTCCTGCTCGCACTCGTCGGGGTCGTCCTCCTGCTCCGCCGACTCCAGGTGGGCACCGAGCGGGACATGTTCTACGGCCTGCTGCCGTTCATGTTCCTCGGCGGGGCGCTGCGGGTCATCGAGGACGCCGCTGACGCCGCCCGCGCGGCCGGGGTCGAGCCGGCCATCACGTACCCGTGGAACACGCTGCTCATCAGCCCCATCATCTACGTCACGATGTTCGGGCTGGCGCTGGTGGCGCTCGTCGCCTGCGTCGCCCTCGAGCGACGAGGCCGGGTCGAGAACTACGCCAGACCGCTGTTCGGGGTCGGGACCGTCGCGCTCGCCACGACGCTCGCCTCACTCCTCTGGCTCTCGGCCGCGACGACCTACGTGGGCTTCTACCCGCAGGTCACGGTGCTGACCGTCCTCATCGCGACGGCGGGCACGGCGGCGACGTGGCTCGCCGTCGAGCGCTGGGCGCCGTCGGTCAACGAGGCGACCGGGTACATCGGCGCCGTCGTCATCTGGGGGCACGGCATCGACGGGGCGGCGAACGTCCTCATCCTCGACTGGTCGCGGGCGCTCGGGCTCTCGACCACCTACGTCCCGAAGCACCCGGTGAACCGCGCCATCGTCGACGCCACGCAGGCGGTCCTGCCGTCCTCGGTGACGGCGGTGACCGGCGCCGCGTGGCCGTTCCTCTTGGTGAAACTGCTGGCCGCCACCGGCGCGGTCTGGCTGTTCAACGACGAGATATTCGAGGAGAGTCCACGCTACACGGTGCTCCTGCTCGTCGCCGTGCTCGCCGTCGGTCTCGGCCCCGGGAGCCGCGACATGCTCCGGGCCACCTTCGGCATCTGAGGGACGGTGGGCAGCGGGGAGCCGCCGCGGTCGGCGGCCGCGGCTCAGACGATCATCCGGCTCGTGTCGATGCGCACCTGATCGGTGAGCACGAGCGGGAGGGGCTCGGTCAGCGCCCGATGACCTCGGGCCTTCGTCACGAGGAGTCGGGCCTTGATCTCGCGGCCGGCGTCGTCGACCCGCAGCCGCCAGCAGAAGTCCGCCCGCTTCTGGGTGAGCCCGCGAGCCGGCGGCGACCCGTCGGTCTCGAGACCGTGGAGCACGCCGACGCTCTCGGTCTCGCGGAGCCGCGACTTCAGGTCGTTGAGGAACGTGGCGTACGCCTCCCGGTCGCCGGCCTCGAGGCCGTCGACGGGGTCGAGGACCACGTAGGACCCCGGGTCGACACGGTCGAGGACGTCGCCGGTGTCGTCGAGGAGCGCACCGGGTCGCGTCGACACGACGGAGACACCGACGGGCGGACGGCCGAGGACGTCGAAGCGAGCGCGGACCTCGTCCGGGGGCGCACCGGTGACCGACACGAGCAGGACCGGCTGCTCGCGGGCCAGCTGGGCGAGGAGGAGCTCGCTCTGGGACCACGCGGGCGCGGTGAACGCCACGAGGGACCCGACCGGAAGGCCGCCGTCGAGGCGCCGGTCGAGCACCTCCATCCCCGTCGCGTACCGCCGGTTCGGCGCGTCCATGAATCACGCTCGCGGGTCGGCGGTGCATGACCTTGGCACGGGCAGGGCGACGGCACGCGGCGTCCGTCGGCCCCCGCCTACAGGTACTCGTCGACGAACGGCCACGCGCCGGCCGCGTAGTAGCGATGCCCGCCGTCGCCGACGTAGAGCTCACAGCGGTCGGCGGCGCCGGCGGCCTCGTAGACTGACTCGAGGTGCTCGAAGGCGCGCTCGACGCCGTCGAGCGGGAAGATGGTGTCCTCGCGGCCCGCGATGGCGAGGAACGGGCGCGGTGCGATCAGACCCGCGACGTCCCAGAGCTCGCCCAGCTCCACGATGCCGGGCAGGTAGTTGCAGTCGCAGTGGCTGATGGAGCCGATGGAGTCCTCGAGCGCGCAGAAGTACGAGCACGGGACGGCGACGTCAATCCGCTCGTCGGCCGCGGCGGCGAACAGCGCGACGGTCCCGCCGCCCGAGTGGCCGGTAACGGCGACGCGGTCCGCGTCGAGGCGGTCCTCGGCCGCCGCGAAGTCGACGAGCCGCGACACGTCCCAGGTACGGTCGCCCACGAGCGAGCGGCCGAACAGCTGGGCGTGGTGCTGCATCCGGGAGCAGTCACGGCCGTCGTGGGACGCGTCGCCGAGCGCGCCGAACCCGCGCATGTCCGGCGCGATGGCGGCGTACCCCCGCCGCACCGCCTGCCGGGCGACGTCCCGCTCCTGCTCGGTGATGCCCCCGCGCTGGTCCTCGGTCTCCCAGTGGCCGACCGTGAGCTCCCGCGCCCGGCTGGTGTGCCCGTGCGCGGCGAGCACCGTCGGGTACGGCGGGTCGGCGTCGTCGGGCACGAGGAGGTAGAAGGGCACCCGGAGGCCCGACTCCGAGTGGACGGTCCAGTCCTCCTCGACGTAGCCGTCCCGCTGCTCGACGGAGCGACGAACGGGGTCGAGGTCGGGGACGCCCGCGGCCGCGATGACGTCGTGGCCGAGCGTCTCCCGCAGGTCCTCCCGGAACGGCGCCTGCCACTCCGCGACCGTCGCGTCGCCGCGCTCGGCGAATGCGTGCCGGCGGGGCTGCTTCGCGAAGAGCTCGTGGGTCCACTCGCCGGGGTCGAAAGCGTCGGGCTCCATCTGCCCGCGCCTCGACGGGCGGACCGGATAAACGTTTTAGTCACCGGCGCCGCCGGCGCGTCTGCGACCGGGGTGTCGGGGCCGCGGAGGACCGGTCAGAGTCGCTCGCCCTGGTAGGTGCCGTCGTAGGTGCCGTCGTGTTCGGCCGTCGCGAGCACGAGCTGGGCGACACGGGCGCCGGCCTCGATCTCGATCTGGTGGTGCACCTGCAGCAGCCCCTCGCCGCGGCCCTCGTACCCCGCGTCCCACACGGCGGTGTTGAGCATGCAGGAGTTGCGCATCAGCGACGACCGCGGGAGGACGAACCCGACGTGGTCGTCGGGGATGGCGATGCGCTCCCCGTACTCCAGGACGTACCCGCCGGGTTCGAGCCGGTAGACGGGCGCTCCGGCGTCCGCGCCGGCGTCGGCCGCGCGCCCGGACGCGCCGTCCGGGGCGACCGGCTCGACCCGCTCGCGCTCGCCGATGGTCTTGCCGTCGCGCGCGATTCGTCCGGGCGTGCGCTGGACGGTCACGCCACCGAGCGTGAGGTCCACGCCGTTGGGCTGCACCTGTCCCTCCACCACCGGGTCGACGTGTCGGGCGACGTACGCACCGGACTCGAACATACCCGCTCCGCGGGGGCGGCGGGGTTAACACTGGCGGGACTGGCCGGCCGGGTCGTGTCCCGTCGGCCCCGGATCCGCTCGGTCTGGCGGGCGGGGAGACCGGGAGAACCGCGGGACGGACCCCTCGTCGTTGCCGGACACGCCGGATTTATGGCCTTCCCGGGAGGAGTTCCAGACGCTATGGGAAAGACGCTCACCGAGAAGATCCTCGATGACCACCTCGTCGAGGGCGAGTTGACGCCCGGCGAGGAGATCGGCATCGAGATCGACCAGGTGCTCACCCAGGACACGACGGGCACGATGGTCTGGCTGGAGTTCGAGGCCCTCGACCTCGACGAGGTCCAGACCGAGATCGCGGCGCAGTACTGCGACCACCAGACCTATCAGTTCGACTTTAAGAACACCGACGACCATCGCTTCCTCCGCTCGGCAGCCGGCACCTACGGCGCGCACTTCTCGCGCCCCGGCAACGGCATCTGCCACCAGGTCCACAAGGAGAACTTCGCCGCGCCGGGCAAGACCCTCCTCGGCTCCGACTCCCACACCCCGACCCCGGGCGGGATGGGCGAACTCGCCATCGGCTCGGGCGGCCTCGACGTCGCCGTCGCGATGGGCGGGGGCGCCTACTACGTCGAGATGCCCGAGGTCGTCAACGTCCGCCTCGAGGGCGAACTCCCCGAGTGGGCGACCGCCAAGGACGTCATCCTCGAGTTGCTCCGCCGCCTCTCCGTGAAGGGCGGCGTCGGCAAGGTCCTCGAGTACACCGGCCCCGGCGTCGAGAACCTCACCGTGCCCGAGCGCACGACCATCACGAACATGGGCACGGAACTGGGCGCCACCTCCTCCATCTTCCCGACCGACGAGGAGACCCGCGACTACCTCGAACGGCTCGGCCGCGCCGACGAGCACGTCGAGCTCCAGCCGGACGACGACGCCGAGTACGCCGAGGAGGTCGTCGTCGACCTCTCGGACCTCGAACCCCTCATCGCCTGCCCGTCGATGCCCGACAACGTCGTCCCCGTCCGCGAGGTCGCGGGCACCGACGTCG
>JBDGTC010000114.1:0-7315 GCA_042217215.1 Halobacteriaceae archaeon | reverse complement strand
GTCGGGGCGGATTCGAACCGCCGACCTGCTCCGTGTGAAGGAGCCGTCATAACCAGCCTAGACCACCGACCCTCTACACGATACACCACAACCGCCGCCCTTAAACTACTCGCTCTGTCGCGAGTCCCGCACCTTCTCCAGCCGACCCTTCGCGCTCGTCAGCGCGCGCCGCGCCTCGCCCTCGGCCTTCTCCTCGAGCTCCTCCACGCGCTCCTGGAGGGACTCCAGCGTCCCGTCGGGCGTCTCGTCCTCGCCGCGCCCGGTCAGGTCCTGAATGCGCTCCTGGAGGGGCTCGAGCTCCTCGGCCACGCCGGCCTTCGCCGTCTCGCCCGCTCGCCGGAGGTAGTACCGCGCGTCCTCGAAGTTCCGGTTCATGCCCTCAGATACGCCGAGGACGCGTAAAACCGTTGTGGCGAGGGACCCCGACGCCGTCGCCGGATGTCCACGACGGGGGACGGCAGGATGACCTGTCACGGCATATGGTTATTTGTGCAATGGGCGTGAAGTGGTGGTACCATGGCGCTCCCGGCACGCCCGGCGGTGCTCCGGCGGGCGGTCCCCGTGCTCGCCTGCCTCCTGGTCGGGGTGGCACTCCTCGCGCTCGCGACGGGCGGGGCGGCCGCACAGCCGACGCAGATTACGGGCTGTGCGGTCGTCGACAGCCCCGGCGTCTACGAGCTGACGGCGAACGTCACTGACAGCACCGCGTCGACGTGCATCGACGTCTCGGCGTCGGACGTCGTCCTCGACGGTGCGGGCCACGTCGTCGACGGCGTGGGATCGGGGACGTCGATGGGCGTGCGCGTCTCGGCGGCGGTGGACCTCACCAACGTCACGGTGCGGAACCTCACGGTCGCGGAGTGGGGCTCGGGGGTGTACACGAACCGCGCGCCGAACACCACCATCGCGTCGGTCACCGCCAGCGGGAACGACGTCGGCGTGAAGCTGGGCCGCGTGAGCCAGCACGCGAGGCTCGTCGACGTCCACGCGACCGGGAACGCGGAGTGGGGCGTCGTCTTCGGGAACGCGCCGAACGCGACGCTGGCGGGGTCGGTGCTGGCGAACAACCACGGCGGCGTGCGCGTGGCCGGCCTGAGCGACGGGGTGACGGTCCGGAACACCACCGTCACCGGCGGAGCCCACTGGGCGGTGATGGCCGGCGACGACGCGCTGAACGTCACCGTCGACGGACTGGTCCTCGACACTGCGACGGTCTCGGGGTCCCTCGACGCCGCCGCGCTGCGGGCCGAGCCCGCGCCGCCAGCGGCGCCCGCCGGCTCGGACGGCGTCGGGCAGTCGGTCAACGCGAGCGCGACCGCCGCCGGCGGTACCCTGAACCTCACCTTCCACTACGCCGACGCCGCGGCGAGTGGCGTCACCGAGAGCGACCTCCGCGTCCACCGCCACGACGGCGGGTGGTCGGTGGTCGCCGGCTCCACCGCCGACCCGACCGCTAACGCGGTGCCGGCGAACGTCACCTCGCTCCCGACGGTGCCGTCGGTGCTCGCGCCGTTCGAGTACACCGGCCCCGTCCCGGTCGACGACTGCTTCACCGTCACCCAGCCCGGGGTGTACGCGCTCACGAACGATATCACCACGACCGAGGACGTCTGCGTGGACGTGCAGGCCGACGACGTCACGCTCCACGGGAACGGCCACCGCATCACCGGCGACATGGGAGCGGCAGCGGTGCGGGCCCAGTACCGGACGAACGTGACGGTGACCGACCTCGCGGTCCGGAACTGGACCTGGGGCGTCTCGGCCTTCCAGTCCGACGACGTCCGGGTGAGCGGGCTCCTCGCCAACGCGTCGAGTGGCGCGGTGCGACTCTACTCGACGACGGACTCGGTCGCAGAGGACGTCCGGGCCGCGAACACGACCGTCGAAGCGATCTACATCGACGGGTCGGGCGGCGAGGACCTCCGGATCAGGAACCTCACCGTGCGCGACGCCACCGCCGCGGGGCTCCTCGCGAACTACGCCGACAACGTCTCCGTCCGCAACAGCACGTTCCGGAACGTCTCCGGCGGGTTGCTGTACGGCGTGGGCGCGCGGAACGCCACCGTCGCGGACGTCACCGTCGACCTCCGGCAGGGGACCGGCATCTCGCTGAAGAACGCCGACGGCGCGACGGTCCGCCGGACGACGGTCGCGAACGGGACCCGCGGGGTCCTCGTCCGGCACACGGACGGCGTGACGCTGCGGAACGTCACTGTCACCGGGGCCACCGACGAGGGCGTCCTCCTCGACGAACCCATCTGGGGCTATCCGGATACCGCGAACAACACCGTCATCGACAGCACTCTGGTCGACAACGGCTGGGAGGTGGTCGCGACCGGGTCGACCGCGGCCACCGCCGGCGAGAACGTCACACTCGGGACCGCGACCGTCGCCTTCACCGGCAGCGGGTTCCGGCTCGGCGAGGAGACCGCACCGCCACCGGACCCGACGGGCCACCACAACCTCTCCGCGTTCGTGACTGCCGGCGGCGGCGGGAGCCTCGACCTCTCCGTGCACTACGCGTCGAGCGCGCCGGCGTCGGCGAACGTCTCGGAGTCCTCGCTCGCGCTGTTCCGCCACGACGGCTCGTGGGGGACCCTCCCCAACTCGACGGTCGACCCGGCCGCGGACGTCGTGTCCGGGTCGCTGAACCTGTCCGGAGGCTCACCGGCCGTCCTCGCGCCGATGGGCGGCAGCGGGCCGGCCCAGCCGGGCGTCTGCCGCGACGTCACCCACCCCGGAGTCCACCACGTGAACGGATCGGTGACGACCGACGAGGCCGTCTGCATCGAGGTGCTCGCCGACGACGTGGTCATCGACGGCGCCGGGCACACCATCGCCTCGAACCGCTCCTTCGCGGCCGCGGACGCCGCCGTCCGGGCCGTCGGCGTCGACAACGTCACGGTCCGGAACCTCACCACCACCGGGTGGGAGGACGGCGTCGAACTCGCCGACGGGAGCGGCCTGGCGGTGCTCCGAACCGACTCAGTGGGCGACCTCGACGGGGTCCACCTCGGGAACGCGACCGGCGCCCGCGTCGAGGGGGTGACCGCCGCGGGCAGCGAGAGTCACGGGGTGTACCTCGCGGGCGGTGTCGACGGTGCGGTCCTCGAGAACGTCGTCGTGCTCTCGACGGATGGCGACGCGGGAGTGCGCGTGGACGGCTCTTCCGGGGTCGTCGTCCGCGGCCTGACGACACTGAACGCGACCGGGGGCAACGGGCTCGAGGTGCACGGCGCGACCGACCTCCTCGTCCGGAACCTCGTGGCGTCGAACAACAGCCTGCACGGCGCCGCCGTGCGGACGAGCCAGAACGTGACGCTCCGGAACGTCACGACCGAGAGCAACGCCTACAACGGCGTGTTCGTCTACGACACCACGGGCGCCACCGTCCGGACGTCACGGACCCGCGGCAACGGCCAGCAGGACCTCCTCGTGGGCTTCGGCGCCGCGAACGTCTCCGTCGACCGGGTGTCGGTGGGCTCGGGCCGGGCGTCGTTCCCCGCCACGGCCGGGGCGCTGCTCCGGCGGGCGGGGTCCTCGCCGCCGACGCTGTCGAACGTCACCTGGGTTGGTCGCGCCGTCGGCTTCAGCCCGCCGGCGCAGTCGACGCCGCTGCGGCTCCACTACAACGCCAGCTCAGTGGCCGGGATGGCCGAGAGCACGCTCCGGCTCTGGCACAGCTCGGGGCAGACGAGCGGGTGGGTTCCGGTCCCCAACAGCACGGTCAACCAGAGCGCGAACACCGTCGCGGCGACCTACCCCGCGGGCGCCGCGGGGACCACGTGGACCGTCGCCGTCGGCGGACAGTCGCCCGGGACGTGGTACGAGGACGCCGACGGCGACGGCTTCGGGACCGCCGCCGTCTCCAAGACGAACCTCACACAGCCCGCGGGGTACGTGGCCAACGACGACGACTGTGACGACGCCGACGCCACGGTCCACCCCAACGCCACCGAGACCGCGAACGGCGTCGACGACGACTGCGACGGAACCGTCGACGAGGGGGTGACGACCACGACGACCGGGACGGCGACCACGGGCACCCCCGGCACCACCGGGAGCGGCGGTGGTGGTCCCATTCCCGGCTTCGGCGCGGTCCCTGCCCTCGCAGCCGTGGCACTCGCGGCCGCCCTCGGGGCCGTTCGCGCCCGGGTCCGGTGAACCGGGCGTGGTGAGACGGGTGCCTCTCCCGCCCGGTGATCTCAGTACGTCGGTGACTCCTCGGACACGCCCTCGCGGGCGTTCGCGACGCGGCCGAGCGTGAACAGCAGGTCCGAGAGGCGGTTGAGGTAGACCACGACCGCCTCGTTCACCGCCGGGTCGGCGTCCGCGAGCGCGACGGCGCGACGCTCCGCGCGGCGGCACACCGTCCGCGCGTGGTGGAGGCGCGCGCCGGCGTCGCCGCCGCCGGGGAGGACGAAGTGCTCAAGGGGGTCGAGCTCCGCGTCGTACTCGTCGATCCACGCCTCGACGGCGTCGACGTGCTCCCCGTCGATGGTGGGGTCGTCCTCGCCGGGGTCGGGGTTCGCGAGGTCGGCCTGGGCGACGTGGAGGTGGTTCTGGACGGCGCGGAGGTGACCGTCGACGTCGTCGTGACCCGAGGGCCGGACGCGGCCCACGAGGGCGTTGAGCTCGTCGACGGTGCCGTACGCCTCGATGCGCGGGCTCGCCTTCGAGACGCGCGAGCCCTCGCGGAGGTCGGTCTGTCCCTCGTCGCCCCGGCCCGTGTAGATGCGCACGCCTACGCCTCCGGCTCGCCGCGGCCGTCCGGGGCCGTCGCCTCGCCGTCGGCGGTGTCGCCGCCCAGCGTGCGCTCGACGTAGGTGAGGATGTTGGCGCTCTGGGCCATCGTGACCCCGCGCTCGGGGTCGACGAGGATCGGCACCTCGCGCTGGCCGCTCACGCGGGCGACCTCGTCGCGCTTCGAGTGGAGCGCCTCGACCCAGTGGGTCTCGTACGCGACGCCCGCGTCGTCGAGCGCCTCGCTCACCGCCTCGCAGTACGGACAGCCGTCGAGCGCGTAGAGTTCCACGGTCACACGCGTGGGCTCGGCCGGTGGGCCAATAGGTGTTGTGCGACCGGCCGTCCGGAGCGTACGCCGTCAGGGGAGGATTTTTGCCGGTCCCTCGCACAGTGCCCCCATGCGCTACCAGCCCGAGCAGTCGGGCCCCTCCTTCCAGGAGGTCCTGGCCGTGATCGCCGTCGGCGTCGGCCTCGTCCTGGTGGGCCTCGTGGGTCTGTACTTCGGCATCGTGATGGAGAAGTCCGGTCCGCTCCGTATCGCCGGCAGCGTCGTCGTGATCGGGATCGGGTGTTACCTCGCCTACGGTGCACTGGTCGGCAAGGACTGGGTCGGGAAGATCAGGCCCTCCCCGAGACCGCAGGACGAGGGGCGTCGGCGGCGGTAGCCGCCGAACCAGTAGGTTGAACTTGCAGAGCACGTACCAACGGCTATGGCGACCGAGCTCGAGCGGGCGTGTCCGGAGTGTGGGACCGACCGCACCTTCTGGCGGACCGCGAGCACCACGTTGCACCTCGGCGAGAAGACCAAGTGGGTCTGTGCGGACTGTGACTTCGGCTTCGTGAAGATCGACGGCATCCAGTCGGCCTGACCGGCCCTCGCCGAACGCCGGCTCGACGGACCGGTCCCGCACGGCGGCCGGCCGCGCCGGGCTGCGACAGGCGTTGTCGGCACCGAAACGCCCTTCCCCACCCGAACCGTCGCCCTCGGTATGGCACCGACCAGTGGTCGTTTTTGCCGACTCGAGTGATTCGACAGCGTCCGCCGACGGCTCTCCCGCTTCGAACTCCGCGTCAGATCCTGTAGCGGACGGTGCGGACTCCGCGCCGGCCCGCCGCGGCCGCCTCGACGACCTGCCGCCGAGCGCGAAGTTCGTCTACGCCGCGCTCGCCGCGGAGTCGCCGCTGACGCAGTCGGCCATCGCGCGCCGGACGCGGCTCTCGAAGCGGACAACTCGGCACGCGCTCTCGAAGCTCACCGACGCCGCCGTCGTCGACGAGCGGGTGTCGTTGCGCGACGCGCGGAAGCGACTGTACGAGCCCCGCCCCATCGGCGACTGTGAGGGCGCGAACGCCGGGGAGTCGACGACCGACGCGGACGCCCCCGCGGTCGGGCCGGTGGCCTCCATCGCGACCGGGGACTGAGGCGGCGAGGGTCCGTCCTCCCGGAGCGGTGGCCGCGTCAGCCGGTCTCCCCGGGGAGTGGCCCCGGCTCGACGGGGAAGACCGAGTAGTCGACGCTCCGGGTGTCGCGGATCGCGCGAACGTGGCCGACGAACGACGAGATCGCCTCGAGGTCGCCGTCGAGCACGAACAGCTCCATGCAGTTGTTCTCGCCCACGTGGCTGTGCACGTTCGACGTCACCAGCTCCTCGTGCTCGTGACGGAGCTGCATGAGCCGCTGCTCGACGTTCGTGGTCTCGTAGTTGAAGACCACAGTGACGAGGCCGATGAGTGGCTCGTCCGCGAGCTGCTTGTCCTCGAACTCGCCGAGCAGGTTGCGTGCGGCCTCGCGGACGACCTCGCTGCGGCCGGTGTACCCGTGTTCCTCGGCGAATCCGTCGATGCGCTCCAGCAAGCTGTCCGGCATCGAGACGCTGACGACGGCCATGGGAAGAAGAAGGCCCGCCCGGGTGGTAAGCCCTCGGGACGACCGCGCCGTCAGTCGCCGCGGGTCGCGGGGTCGCCCTCGTCCTCGATGGCCTGCCACGAGAGGCGCGGTTCGCGGGCGGCGAGGGCCTGATCGATGCGCGCGGCGGCCGTGCGTTCGGGTGCCGCGGCGAGGGTCTCGTCGTCCTCGGCCCGGACGGCGTCGAACGCCGCCGCGAGGAGGTCGAGGTCCCGCCTGGACTCGGCCTCCGTGGGCTCGGTCATCAGGGCCTCGTCGACGAGTTCGGGCCACTTCGTCGTCGGCGGGTGGACGCCGTGGTCGAGCATGCGCTTCGCGACGTCGGCGGCGTCGCGGTCCGCGCTCGCCACGAACTCGTGGTGGAACGGGCCGTAGGGGACGTCGTAGTCGATCTGGCTGGCGAGGTAGTTCGCGTTGAGCACGGCCTTCGCGGAGGCGTCACACAGCCCCTGGTCGCCGAGGCGCGCGACGTAGGCATACGCCTTCAGCAGCACGAGCCAGTTGCCACAGAACCCGTGGACCTTGCCCACGGAGTGCTCGGGGACGAAGTGCTCGTAGCGAACGTCGCGATCGGAGGGGGTCGCCCCGTCGGCCCCGGTGGCGGCGTCCGCGTCGGCGTCGCCACCGGACCCGCCTCCCGCGCCCGCGGCGGAGTCGGTCGCG
>JBDGTC010000044.1:0-7334 GCA_042217215.1 Halobacteriaceae archaeon | reverse complement strand
GTCGCGCTGGGTCTGGTCCTGGAGCTGGGTCTCCCAGTTGAAGCCGATGGCGCCCGGGGCGTGCGCCTCGTCGTAGGCCTCGGTGTCGACGTCCACTTCCACCAGTCGGTACTCGGGGTCGTCGCGCTGGAAGTCCTCGAGGTGTGCCTCCACCCAGTCGGCCGTCACGAGGACGTCCTTCGCGTACGCAGTATCTTCGACCATGCGAACGGGGCAACGTGTCCCCGGTCCTTATAGGCGGCCTAGTCGGCAGCAACGCCCGGCCTTCCCCCGTACCGGCAAATCGCGCCGATACGTCGGTGCGCTGATACCCACCGCTGGGCGGGAGGACGGCGCTCGCCGTCGGGTGGGTGTCGACCCGCCGGTGGGCTGACGGCGGAAAGCGGCATGTTTCGCCGGGAGAGCGTGGCGGGTCGTCGGCCGAGCGAGCGGCGTCGGACCCCCAGCGGCCCGCCCGGCGGGGAGTGGGGCGCGCCGGCGTTCATCAGGACTAAGCGCGCGGGCGGCGTCCAGCCGTCCATGACAGCCGACGCGCTCCCGGGGCTGGTGGTCTCCACGGAGTGGCTCGCCGACCACCGCGAGGCCGTCGCCGTCGTGGACGTCCGCGACGCGTGGGAGTACGACGGCATCGGCCACGTGCCGGGTGCCGTCAACGTCCCCTTCGACGCGTTCCGGTCGGCCGACGGCGACGTCGGGATGCTCCCCGGGGCCGTCCGGTGGGCGACGCTGCTCGGGGAGGCGGGCATCGCCGCCGACACGCCCGTCGTCGCGTACGACGACACACACGGCGTGTTCGCCGCGCGCTTCGTCGTCACCGCGCTGCAGTACGGCCACGAGGAGATCGCACTGCTCGACGGCGACTTCTCCGCGTGGCAGCGCGGTCACGAGACGTCGACGGCGGCGCCGGCGGTCGAACCCGCGACCTACCCGGTCGGCGACCCGGTCGCCGACTTCCTCGTCGACGTCGACGCGGTCGCGAGCGCGACCGCCGACCCCGACGCCGTCGTCGTGGACACCCGCGACCCCGCGGAGTACGAGGCCGGGCACCTGCCCGGCGCGGTCAACCTCGACTGGCTCGAACTCGTCGACCAGGAGAGCCGCGGGTTACTGCCCCCGGAGACGCTCCGGGAACGCCTCGCGGCGAAGGGGATCACCCCCGGGCGCCGCGTCGTCCTCTACTGCAACACCGCCCGTCGCATCAGCCACACCTACGTCGTCCTCCGGTGGCTCGGCTTCGAGGACGTCGCCTTCTTCGAGGGCAGCCTCACCGAGTGGCTCCGCGAGGACCGGCCGCTCGAGGGGACGCGGGCCGACGAGCTCACGGTCGACGACGTGCGATAGCGGGTCGCCGTCGGTGTCGCATCCGCGGCGGGCCGTGTCACTCCGTGACGGCACCGTCCTCGGCTCCCTCCCGGCTCCGCGTGTCGGCGGCCAGCAGCCGGGTCGCCTCGGCGACGAGCGCGACGACGAGCGGCCCCGCGACGATGCCGACCGGACCGAGCGTCAGGAGCCCGCCAACGAACCCGACGAAGTAGAGCCCGCCCGAGAGCCCCGAGGTCCGGGTCGCGAGCCGCGGCCTGATGAGGAGGTCCGGGAGCCCGGCGATCACCACGAGCCCGACTGCCAGGACCGCCGCGGCGCGGAGCGTGGCACCCGCGCTCAGCTCGAACAGCGCGAGCGTGCCGACGAGCAGGCTCGGCCCGACGACCGGGAGGAACTGCAGGACGGCCGCGAAGAAGGCGAGCGTGACGGCGAGTTCGTAGCCGAAGGCGACGAAGACCGGCACGGCGAGCGCGAACGTGCCGGCCGCGGTGGCGATCTGGAGCACGTAGATGGTGAACAGCGTGTCACGCACCCGCCGGTGCACCGCCGCGAGCACGTCCCGGTAGTCGGCGGGGACCGGCGCGCATACGGCGGCCGCCGCGTCGTCGCCGCGGAGCAAGAGCGCGTACAGCAGGAAGGCGAAGAGCGAGAACTTCAGGCTCAGGACCGGGAGCTCGCGGGCCGCGCCGACGGCCGCGCTCGAGAGCTCTGACTGGACCGCCGACAGCGCCGTCGAGAGGTCGACGACGGTGGTGTACCCGCCGACCTCGAGGACGTACTCGCGGGGGAGCGAGGCGACGAACGCGACCAGCTGGGCGCGCCGGCGGTAGAGGACGTACCCGGCCGCGGCGAGCGGAACCGCGGCAGCGACCATCGCGCCCACCGTGACGACGGCGCCCGCGAGCCGCGCGGGGACGCCCCGGCGGGTGAGCCGCGCCTGGACGGACACCAGCAGGTACGCAACGGTGACGGTGAAGAAGACCGTCCCGAGCACCTCGAACAGCGTCGCCGCGGCGAGGACGAGCGTCCCCCCGAGGAGCCCGGCGAGCACCCGCTGCCGCTGTCGGGACGGTGGCACGGGTCGGCTTCGAGGGGCGCGAGGTTATAGGTGGGGGTGGGTCCGCCGCCACCGGACCGCGCTGGCGGCACCGGGCGGTCACGGGCCCGCCGGCGCCACGCCGACGGTGAGCAGCGTGCCCAGGTCGCGGTAGCGCTCGACCATCTCGTCGCGGGTCTCGAAGACCGTCGACTCGCCGCTGCGGTACGGGAAGCAGGGCTCGGGCGGGATGTCGGTCTCGCGGTCGGCGAGCTGCCGCTGCGCGGCGACCGCGAAGCCCGCGTCGCGGAGCGCCGCGCGGTACTCCGCTCGGCTCCAGAGCGTCAGGTCGAGCCCCGTCGCCTCCTCCCACCCGTGGGCGTACTCGTTCTCCGCGTAGTAGTCCACCGCACAGTAGAAGGTCCCGCCGGACCGGAGCACCCGGCGCACCTCGTCGAGCACCGCCGGCGGGTCGGCGGCGTAGTAGAACGCCTCCATCGAGAAGGCGTGGTCGATCGCGGCGTCCGGGAACGGCAGGTGGGCGAAGTCGCCCCGGAGGAAGGAGACACCGTCGTCGTCGGTGTACGCCCGGGCGTTCGCTGCCATCTCCAGCGAGCGGTCGACGCCGTACGCGCGATCGGCCCCGCGTCGCCGGAGCGCCCGCGCGGCGTAGCCGCTGCCGGATCCCAGGTCGAGCACCACGTCGCCCGCCTCGACCGGCATCTCGCGGAGCGCCTGCCGGGCGGTGTGCCAGTGGCGGCTCTCCATCCCCCGGTCGCGTCCCTCGGCCGCCCACTGGTCGAAGGCGTCGCCGACGCGCATGTTCCCCGGTACGCCGCGGGCCGGGAAAACTCGTCGGGGTAGCCAGGTAGGTCGGCCGACCCGGTGCACCGCGCTCGCAGCGACCGGGATCTCACCGGCGACTACCCCCATCGTTTCAGGTGGAGATCGGGTCCGGCCGCCGCCGTGGCGGTGGGTATAACGCCCTGGGCGCCGCCCAGCCGACATGGTCGGTCCGCGCCGACGCTACGGACTCGCCGACACCGCCCAGCAGATCGTCGGCGGGTTCCTCCTCGCCGGCCCGTTCGTCGTGACGGAGGAGGTGTGGACGCTGGCGTGGAACATGACGTGGGTCCACTCCGCCGTGACCGTCGCCATCGTCGCCGGCATCGGCTACGGGGCGCTCTACGAGGCCGACGACGAGCGCGACCCCGAGACGGAGGCGGAGGTCGGTGGCGTCCCGCTCAGGTTCCTGTCCCTGATGGTCGTCTCCTACGGCTCGGTGCTGGTGCTGGCGCTGGCGCTGACCGCGCCGACGTCGTTCCTCGCCGAGGAGGCCGCGGGATCGACGGCCGCGCTGGCGGCCGGTACCGCGAGGGCCGTCGGCGTCGGTGCCATCTTCAGCGTCGTGGGGGCGGCGACCGCCGACTCGGTGTTCTGAGACCGGCGCCGGGCGGTACGCGGCGCCAGGGCGGCACAGCCGAGCGGGTACGCCGGACTGCGCCCCTGGGGTATTAAGGTGGTGTCGGCGGTCGGACCCCACATGGACTACCGGCTCGCGATCGACGGGGCGCCGGAGACCGTCCCCGGCGGGACGGCCGTGCTGCTGTTACACCCCGGGACCGCCGCGACCGACCGGGTGGACACGGAGTTCCTCAAAGTGGACACCGACCACTTCCTGGTCGTCTCCACCCGCACGACCGCCCGCGAGGTGACCCAGAAACTCGACTACTACGACGTCGATGCCGAGAAGGCCGACATCCTCGATACCCTGAGCGTCGAGCGGGGCCTCTCGCGACGCCGCGCCGAGCACGTCCACTACGTCGCCGCCCCGGACGACGTCGAGGGCATCATCGAGCAGACCCGGCGCTTCCTCGGGGAGCACGAGGGGAAGCGGCGGGTCAGCGTCGACTCCATCACGGAGCTGGCGTACTACGCCGACGAGGAGCGCGCGCTCGAGGCCCTCGAGCGGTTCACCGGGCTGCTGGTCGAGCACGACGCCGTCGGGCTGTTCCACGTCGACGAGGAGGTCCACGACCCCGAGACCATCGAGCGGTTCCGGGCGCTCTGTGACGGCGTGCTCCACCTCGACGCCGACGAGACGCTCACGGCGGAGTTCTGAGGGGCGTCGTGCCGTCGCGACGCCGGGCTGCCGGCGACCGCGGGTCTCCTACGCCGTCACCGCGAGCTGGACGACGAGGGCGAGCGACAGCGTCGCCGCCGCGGCGACGGTCCCGAGGACGATCCGCGTGGCCGTGCTCATGGCGGGAGCGTCGGCCGGCCGTCCAATAAGTAGGTCGGTCCCGGGGCGGGTCCGCCGGGCGTCGACGGGCGCGTGGGGCGTCCCCGCCGACGATCAGTCGCGCCAGGTGTCGGGGACCTCGATGACGTACCGGCCATCCTCCTGGAGGGAGATGATGTACTCCTCGCGCTCGTAGAGCTCCATCAGGTTGAGCTCGTACTGCCCCTTCTCGACGATCTTGATGCTCTCGAACTGGTCGTTGAGCTCGCGGCGGAGCGCCGCGAGGTCGGGGGAGTCCGGGCCGCTCCCGGCCGAGACGTCGGCGGGGCGGGGGCCCCGCTCGCCGGCCGGTCCGGCGTCGTCGGTCGGGGCCGGCGTGCCATCGGACCCGTCGCCGGCGTCCTCGTCCCCCTCCGTTTCATCTGGAACGTCCTCGGGGAGTGGCTCCTCCGGGGCCACCGTGATGTCGCCGAGGTCCCCGCCCGACGAGGGACCCGTCGACGAGCCGGCGGTCGAATCCGTCCCGGCGCCCGGGTCGGCACCGGCCTCGACGAGGTCGTCGTCCGCCCCGAACAGCTCGGAGCGGGCGCTCGCCTGCGCCGCGTCCTCGGCGTCCGGCCGACTCACCTCCGGCCACTCGCGCTCGAGGAGGTCGTCGGTCGCCGACCCCGAGTCGTCGTCCGAGTGTGTCACCAGCGCGTCGTGGCGTGGCTGGTCGGGGAACTCGCCGACGTGCTCGAGTCCGGTGTCGCGGTCGGTCCCGTCGTCGGTGGAGTCGTCGGTCGCGGGGGAGGACGCCGCCGTCGGCTCGTCGGCGGTGGCCGTCCCGTCGTCGGCCGGTGCATCTGTCGCGGTGGTGGATGCCGCCGTCGGCTCCTCGTTCGCGGCGGGGCCCCGTGCCGGCGACGCCGGCGTGTCCCCGGGAGCACCGGCCGCCGCGTCCGAGGAGCCCACGAGGTCCCGGACCGTGCTGGCGGCGCGCCCGACGGCGCTCGCGACGCCCGCGTCCTCACCGTCGGCGGGCGGCGGCTCGACACCCTCGGGCGGCTCGTCGGGGACCGACCCCTTGTGGAACTGGAACTTGTTCCCGCCACAGTCCGGACAGCCAGAGAGCATCTCCTTCGAGCCGTCCGGGAACGTGTGGCCGCAGTTCGTGCACTGGTGGGGCATCGGTGTCAGCGGACGAGCGCCCTGATGAGGGTGTCGTCCTTGTGGAGCGTCTCGAGCTGGTCGGCCGGGCCGATCACGGTGAGCTTCCCGCTCGGCTTGCGGCCGATGAGGCGGTCGAACAGACCGCCCTCGGAGGCCGTCGAGCGGGGGTAGCTCTCGATCTCGATGCCGCTGAAGTCGTCGGGGTTGATCTCGGTCATCGTGACCTCGATGAGCCGGCTCTCCTCGTCGGGGGTGAGCCCCTCCTCGAGGATGACGATGTTGCCGTCGTGGACGGAGTCGAGGATGGTCCGGATCTTCTCCATCCCCGTGAGGTCGTCCATCCGCTCGCCGCTCATGAGGTCGATCTGCACGCCGTCGGTGGGCTCTTTCGTCTCCGGCATTATCCGAAGTACTCCGCGATCTTGGTGTAGACCTCGTCCATGTTGTCACCCTCCAGGGCGGAGAGGGGCACGGTCTCGTGCTGGGGGAACGCGTCCCCGATGCGCTTGACGTTGGCGTCCTCAAGGTCGATCTTGTTCGCGAAGATGAGCACCGGGAGGTCCCGGCTCTCGATGATGCCGACGAGCATCGTGTTCACCTGGGTGAACGGGTCCTCGGTCGCGTCGAGGACGTAGATGACGCCGTCGACGTCCTCCCGGAGCCAGTGCATGGCCTCGGCCACGCCCTCGGTGGCCTCGCGGGAGCGCCGGACGGCCTCCTCCTCCTCGATATCGTGCTCGAGGAACTCCTCGTAGTCGACCTTCGTCGCCACGCCCGGCGTGTCGACGATGTCGATGGTGACGGAGTTGCCGTCCCGCTCGATCTCGACGTTCTCCTTCCGGCGCGCCCGGCGCGTCTCGTGGGGGATGTGGCTCTCCGGGCCGACCGCGTCCCCGGTCCAGTCCCGGGCGATGCGGTTGGCGAGCGTGGTCTTCCCGGCGTTGGGCGGGCCGTAGATTCCGATCCGTTTCGACTGTGCCTCCCCGTCGGCGAACAGTGCGGTGAGGTTCTTCCTGAGCGCGGTGAGCAGTCCCATCCTGATCCTCCAAGTGTCCCGCGCCCGCACGCGGGTCGTAGCCGGAAACGGGCGCCGTCGAACCATAAAACCGCGTCAGACGGTCGGCTGCCGTGCGCGAGTGGTGCGTCCGCCGGGACCCAAGTCACGCCACGTGACCGGCCCGGCACCGCACCGCCAGCCCGGTTGGGGCCGAGCCCACCTTCTAACCGGTCGTGTTCACCGGAACGAAGAGACGAGTGAGCGGAGGGTGGACGACCCCAACCCCTCCGCTTCGAGTGGAACGACCCCACGGACCGTATATCGAGAATGGCACGGAGCAGCGGTGACCGCACCGGTCTCGCGGCTCACAACTACCGCTCCCTCCTCCGTTTAGATTTCTGTGCCGTACGGTTATGGTTCCAGCAGGTTACGCATAAGTGTTCCCATCGACAATGGCCACGGCGCCGGCATCGGTCTCTCGTGCAGCGGGTTCCAGGTGAAACAGAGGGGTTGGAGGGCTCCACCAGGCAGCGACGGTGGTCGCGGCGGTCGGTGCGGATTGGACACCACCGGTCGGATTGCCG
>JBDGTC010000105.1:0-7542 GCA_042217215.1 Halobacteriaceae archaeon | reverse complement strand
CCAGATCTCGGGGACGTCCTCGACCTCGATCCAGTGCATCTGGACGTCCTGGCGCGTCGTGATGTCGAGGTAGCCGTCGCCCCAGACCGCGTTCTGCTCCTCGCCGCCGTACTCCTCGGGCGCGGTGGCGAACTCCTCGGCGACCTCCCCGATGACCTCGGCCTGTTCCGGGGTGAGCCGCCCGCCGGGCACCTTCGTCCGCAGCATGAAGTAGCCGTGCTGGCGGCCGTGGGTGTAGAGGCCGGCCCACTTGAGGCGCTCCCACTCGCCCTCGCCCGCGCGCTCCTCGATCTCCTCGAAGGACAGGCCCTCCTCCGCGTACTCCACGACGTCGTCGACCACGTCGAGCGGGTGCTTCTCCCGCTTCCACCGCTCCACCGTGTTCATTCGTGCGCGGGGTACCGTCCCCACCTCCCTGTACCTCTCTTTCCCCGCGAGTTCTGCCCGCGCTCCCGGGTAGGTGAACCCCGCTCCGCCACCCCGTGCATCGACGCCGGCCGTCGAGGGGCCGGCAGCGGGGCCGAACCCCCGCCGAACGGGTTCGGCTCCGGTGACGTGTTCGTCACCGGTAGCGGCATATATTGCCGCTACGGGGCCGCCGCCGGGTCCCCCGCGGACGGCCTACGTCGACGGCTCGAGGCCGTGCTCGGCGATGGCCGCCTCGACACGCTCGGAGATCCAGTCCCGGTGGCGCTCGTAGACGGGCAGCCGCTCGCGGAGGGGCACACCCGCCTCGTCGGCGATGCGCTCGAGTTCCCGCACCGCGGGCCAGGGGTTGTCGGGGTTGACGTGGTCGTCGGTCACCGGCGAGACGCCGCCGAGGTCGTCGACGCCGCAGTCGAGCAGCTCGCCCGCGGCGACGAGGTTCGGCGGCACCTGCACGCTCACGTCCTCCGGGAGGACGGCGCGCGCCATCGCGGTCGCGCGGCGGACGGTCTCGATGCCCGGCGTGTCCCCGCGCCAGCGGTCGTTCTCGCGCACCGGCTGGACGATGACCTCCTGGACGTGGCCGTAGCGCTCGTGGAGGTCGGCGATGGCGAGCAGGCTCTCCGCGCGGTCGCGCCACGTCTCGCCGATGCCCACGAGGATGCCGGTCGTGAACGGCACCTGCAGCTCGCCCGCGGTGCGGATGGTGGCCAGCCGCTGGCCCGGGTTCTTCGCCCGCGGGCCGCCGTGGGCCTGCACGTCCGCGGTGGTCTCGAGCATCGTCCCCAGCGAGGCGTTGAGGTCCGCGACCGCGGCCATCTCCGCGCGGGTCTGGTCGCCCGGGTTCGAGTGGGGCAGCAGCCCCTCCTCGAGGGCGACCTCGCAGGCCGCGGCGAGATAGTCGTGGATGTCCTCGTACCCCCACTCCGCGAGCCGGGCGTGGATCTCCTCGTACCGGTCGTCGGGGTCGTCGCCGAAGGTGAACAGCGCCTCCGTGCAGCCGGTCTCGACCCCGCGGCGGCAGACGTCCCGGACCTCCTCGAGGGACAGAAGCGTTGCCTGCCCGGGCGGGTCGTAGTAGGTGCAGTAGGTGCAGGTGTACCGGCACGCCGTCGTGAGCGGCACGAAGACGTTGCGCGCGTAGGTCAGCGCCGGCGCGGGGTCGACGTCCGCCGGCTCGACCGCCAGCGCGCGCTCGACGTCGGCCTCCGCGACGGTGATGTCGATGCCGTACTCCTCGGCGCCGGTGACCTGCATTCGCGGTTGGGTGGGGTGCCGACTGGGAAAAGTGCGTGGTTCGCGGGTCCGGCGGGTGGCAGTCGCTCGCCGACCGTCACTCGCGCACCGCCGACACTCGGCCCGCCCCCGTCGCCAGTTCGAACCCCGCCTCGCGGAGCCAGTCGGCCGCGTGCCCCTCGCCGTGGAGCAGCACCTCCGCGAGGTCGGCTGGCTCGTCGACGTCGACCGCGAGCCGGTAGGAGTCGACGGTGGCCGGCTCCACGCCCGCGGCCCGCGCCGCGGCACGGTGGTCCCGGACCGACGCGCCGTGGTAGTCGAAGGTGAAGGCCGGCTCCGCGACGGCGACAGCGTTCGTGCCGCCGCCGAGGCCCGGCGCGATGGCGACGTCGGCGCGGTCGAGGGCTGCGTACAGGCGCTCGACGGCGGCGGGCGTCGCGAGCGCGAGGTCGGCCATCACGACGGCCACGGCGTCGCCGCCGTCGTCGTCCGGCGAGTCGTCGAGCGCCTCGTCGACGGCGGCCTGCACCGCCGCCGTGAGCGGGCGGTCGTCCACCCGGACCTGGCAGTCGATGGCGGCGAACGGTGAGGGGCCGTCGCCGGGATCGGCCCCCGTTTCGAGCGGCGCGTCCGCGAGCACGAGGGGGTCGCCGCCCGCCCCTCGCACCGCGTCGAGCACGTCCCGGCAGGCCGCGGCGGCGAACACCCGGCGCTCGCCGGTGTCGAGCACGCCCGCGAGGCGGCTCTTCGCGTCCGTCACGTCGAGCGGGACGACGGTTCGCATCGCCGCGGGGTTCGCCCGGCGGCGGTAAGTCCGTTCCCCTCCCGGGCGGCGCCGGCGTCACGGCGAGGCCCGCGCCGGCGTGAACGCCGACCGCTCCCCGCTCAGTCGAGCCCCAGGTACTCGGCCAGCGTCGTCATCTCGCCCGGGTCGACGCCGAGCGCGGCGGCGTCGTTCTCCCCCTCGGGCACGGTGTTGTCGAGGCGGAGCGAGCGGTACTGGTCGACGCCGAACGGGAACCGCGGGACGTGCTCGCCCACGCTGGCGCCGAGTTTCACGAGGCTCATCGGCAGCGGGAGAACATGGACCGGGTACCCCTGCGCCTTCCGGGACTTCCGGGCGACGTCCGCGAGCGTCAGCACCTCGGGGCCGCCGACGCGGTAGGTCTCGCCCACGTGCGCCTCGCCCTCGAGGGCGTTCGCGAGCAGGGTGGCCATCTCGGCGACGTGGAGGGGCTGGAAGCGCGTCTTCCCGCCTCCGGGGAGGGGCGCGAGCAGCGGCGGCGTGAGCTTCCGCGTGAACGAGACGAACTCCCCGCCCTCGCCGAAGACGACCGAGGGCCGGAGGACGGTCCAGTCGAGGTCGGCGTCGCGCACGAGCGCCTCGGCCTCGCCCTTCGCGCGGAGGTACGCCGTGGGCGCGTCGGGGTCGGCGTCGAGGGCGCTCTGCTGGACGAACCGATCGACGCCGTGCTCGACGGCCGCGCGGAGGCAGTGCTCGGTGCCGTCGCGGTGGACGCGGAAGTGGGTCGCGCCACCCCCGCGGGGCTTGAACAGCGGCGAGAGCGCGACCAGGTTGACAACTGCGTCCCGCCCCGCGAAATGCCCCTCGATGGAGTCGTAGTCGGTGACGTCGCCAGCGACGGCGTCGGCGCCGTCCGGGAGGTCGGCCCCGTCGGGCGAGCGCGCCATCGCGGTGACGTCGTGTCCCCGGTCGTGCAGTTCCCGGCAGAGCCGCGTCCCCACGAAGCCCGTCCCACCGGCCACGAGTACGTCCATACCACTCGATTGGTCCGACGACCCGATAAGAACTGGGGTGGACCAGTGGGGCGGCCGCCCGGCAGGCAGGTCGACACGCGCGAACAGCGGCGAGACGCTCCCTGCACGCTTTTCCCGGCTCGCCGCCCACCTCGCCCATGCTCGTCTCCATCGAGGGCATCGACGGGAGCGGGAAGACCACCGTCTGGGAGGCCCTCCGGGGGAGTCTCGCCGACGCGGCCCGCGAGACCACGTTCACTCGCGAGCCCACGGACTCGTGGTACGGCGACGCCGTCCGGCGCTCGGTCGCGGACGACGACGCCGACCCGCTCGCCGAGCTCTTCCTCTACACCGCCGACCACGCCGCCCACCTCGCAAACACCGTGCGCCCCGCGCTCGCGGCCGGGGACCTCGTCGTCACCGACCGCTACGTCGACTCGCGGTGTGCCTACCAGGGCGTCGCGCTCGACGGCGTCGTGAGCCGCCCGCTCGAGTACGTCTCCGGCGTCCACCGGCCGTTCACGCGGATGCCCGACCTCACGCTGCTCGTCGAGGTCGACCCCGCTGTCGGTGCCGCCCGGAGCGGCGGGAAGGACAAGTTCGAGCGCGAGGCGTTCCTCCGCGAGGTCGCCGAGAAGTACGACTTCCTCGCCTCGCGCGAACCGGACCGCTTCGTGCGCATCGACGGCGAGCAGTCCCCGGAGGCGGTCGTCGAGGAGGCCGAGGCCGCGGTGCGCGAGGCGCTCGCGTCGGCGGACGCCGAGGGGGGCGGGCCGGCCGGTGACGAGGGGACCGACGGCGAGGGCGGCCACGGCGACGGCGCCGGAGCGTGAGCCACCGTGGGCGAGCGGGACGGACGGGATGACGGGCCACACGGCGGCGAGGGGCACGGCGAGGGTGACGGGGAAGCCGACGAGGGCCGCCAGTTCGGCCTCTCGTTCAGTCTCCCGCCCATTCGCCTGCCGCCCGTTCTCTCCTCCGACTTCGAGTGGGCACTGCCGCCGCTGATTCCGCCGCGCTACCGGCCCGGGCGCCGCGGTCGAGTCGCGGGCGCGCTCGTCCTCGACGCCACCGACGCGGCGCTGGCACTCGCCGGGCCGCCCGGCGCCACGCCGGCCCGGACCGTCGTCGGGACCGCCCTCGCGATCGTCGCGTTCGGGCACGCCGGGGTCGCCTACGGCTGGGAGGTCGCCGTCTGGGCGCTGGCCGGGCTGATCGGGGACGGGGGGCCTGGCCTGGCGGCGGCCGTCACCGCCGCGCCGACGTTCTGCGCACTCGTCGTCGGTCGCGCGCTCCTGGCCCGCGCGGCCACCGGCAGCGTGCTCAGCGGCCGCGGCTGAGGGTCAGCCCCCGGCGCTGCCCCGGCCCCGGTCGGCGGTTCCGGCCTCGTCCGGCGGCGCCATCCAGAAGACCTCGAAGGCGACGCCGAGCACCGCCGGGAGGGCCCAGCCGTAGGTGAGGATCAGGTCGCGCGGGAGCGTGACGTCCGTCCCCGCGCCGACGGCGCCGAGGACGACGATTGTCGTGACGACGTAGACGATCGGGAGCGTGACCGCGGTGTAGGCGACGAGCGCCCACCGGGTCGCGAAGCGCATCCGGTAGAACCGCGTGGCGACGGCCGCGACGGCGGCGTTCGCCGCAATCAGGGCGAGGACGCCGCCGGCCGCGACCGCGCCGTCGACCGTCGAGAGCGGCAGCATGGCCCGGGGTTCGCTCGCAGGCGCCTTGGCACTGGCGCTCTCTCCCGGCTGCCGGGCCCCGCGTCGGCGTCGATGCTAGTGTGGCGGAGGGCCGCGAGTGTCTGGGCACGAGTGGCGGACGACCACCCATCTCATCCAAGGTCATTTATGCGTTGCCCTCCACAAGAGAGCGTATGGCCGGTCAACACAGTCGCCGGTCAGTCCTCGGGCTTATCGCCGCGGGGGGTGTCGCTGGGTGCGCTGCGCCCGTGTCGACTCAGGCAGGAGATGGCGATCCCAACACCACGAAATCGGAGAGACTCGGAAACCTGCTCGTCACCAACGCCGAGGCCGATGAGGCCGTTATGGTCGAGGTATCGCTGAGTGACTCGACGGGGTCCACGATCTACAAGAATACGTACGACCTCGATGGCGAAGAAGCCGTCGTTGAGACTGACCTACCCGAGGCTACTGGCGAGTACACCGTCACCATCTCGGGCGGCGGCGCTCAGACTGTCGAGGCACCTGTCGAGACGGATTCCAAAACCGACTGCGTCGACCTGAGCGTCCACTACGTCGAAGGCGAGTTCTGGATCTTCTTCGACGAGGACTCACCACCCTGGGGCGGGTGTTGAAACAGTCGCCGGTCCCCGCGCCACAACCCTGAAACCCGCACGGCGCCAGCCACGGACGTGAACGTCGACGCCCGGACCGCCGGACTCTTCGCCGGGGTGGCGCTCCTCGCCCTCGCCGGTGCCGCCCTCGCGGCCGTCTACTACGTGCCCGCGACGGCGGGGCTCGGCGACCCGCCGGCGAACCGCGCACAGGTAGTCGTGACCGACGGGGCGTCGGGCGAGCGGCTGGGCGTCGTCACCGCGCGCGTCGCCGACACGCCGACCGAGCGCTACACCGGACTGAGCGACACGGCGTCGCTCGCGAAGAACGAGGGGATGCTGTTCGTCTACCGCTCCGCGGGGCGCCACGCGTACGTGATGCGCGACATGGCGTTCCCCCTCGACATCGTCTACGTCGGCGCGGACGGGACCATCACGGCCATCCACCACGCGCCCGTACCGCCGCCCGGGACCGACGAGTCCGACCTGACCCGCTACGCCGGGACCGGACAGTACGTCCTCGAGGTGAACCGCGGGTGGACGACGGAGCACGGGGTCGAGGTCGGAGACGAGGTGGCCATCGAGTACGGGCCGAACGCGACGTCGACCGCAGACTGAGCGCCGGGACCGTTCCCGTGTGGGACGGCCCCACGCGGCGGGCCTCCAGGCGCGTCTCACCCACTCAGCAACCGTTTTACGGCGTGGTCTCCGAACGGTGGTCGAATGGATCCCCGCGACGAGGACGACCCGTTCGAGCAGCAGCGAGAGCGGGTCGACAACGCCATGGTGCGGCTCTTCTCCGAGTACGGGAGCCGCTACCGCCTGCAGTTCCTCGTCGGGCTGGTCTCGAGCACGTTCGCCCGGGGGCTCGACCTGCTCCCGCCGCTCCTGCTCGGCATCGCGGTGGACAGCGTGGTCGGACCACAGGCGACCGCCGTGGCCTTCGACATCCCGCTCGTCCCGGAGTCGATGGAGCCCGCGTCCCGGACGGGACAGCTCCTCCTGATGGGCGGGCTCATCGGCGCGGCGTTCTTCGGGGGCGCCGGCATCCACTGGACCCGGAACTGGGGGTGGAACTCCTTCGCCCAGAACATCCAGCACGACGTGCGCACGGACACCTACGACAAGATGCAGCGGCTGAACATGGACTTCTTCTCGGCCAAGCAGACGGGGGAGATGATGTCCGTGCTCTCGAACGACGTCAACCGCCTCGAGCGCTTCCTCAACGAGGGGCTCAACGCCACATTCCGCCTCACGATGATGGTGGTCGGCATCGCGGCCATCATGCTCTACCTGAACTGGGAGCTCGCGCTCGTGGCCCTGCTGCCGGTGCCCCTCATCGCCGCGTTCACCTACAAGTTCATCGCGGTCATCCAGCCGAAGTACCGCGAGGTGCGCCAGACGGTCGGCCACCTCAACAGCCGCCTCGAGAACAACCTCGGCGGCATCCAGGTCATCAAGACCTCCCACACGGAGGACTACGAGTCAGACCGCGTCGGCGACGTCTCACAGGAGTACTACGACGCGAACTGGGACGCCATCGGCACGCGCATCACGTTCTTCCCGATGCTCCGCGTCGTCGCGGGCGTCGGCTTCGTCGTCACGTTCGTCGTCGGCGGGTTCTGGGCCATCGAGGGGTCCTTTCTCGGCGTGCAGAACACGGTGAGCGCGGGGACCTTCGTCACGTTCATCCTCTACACCCAGCGGTTCATCTGGCCCATGGCGCAGTTCGGCGGCATCATCAACATGTACCAGCGCGCCCGCGCCTCCTCCTCGCGCATCTTCGGGCTCATGGACGAGCCCTCCCGCATCGAGGAGGACCCCGCGGC
>JBDGTC010000121.1:0-7681 GCA_042217215.1 Halobacteriaceae archaeon | reverse complement strand
AGCGCGGCGACCGGCGTCGACCGCCTCGCGCCGGGGTTGGCCCTCGCCGCGACGGTCGCGCCGTCCCGGGTCCGCCGGCTCGCCTTCACCAGGCGCGCGAGCCGCGTGGTGGGGCGGACGGACGCCAGCGTCGTGGCCGCGGCGCGGCTGCTCCGGGCGGCCCCCGGCGTGGTGGACGCGGGCGACGCCGCGAGTGAACCCAGTGAACCCGGGTCGGCGGGCTCGCCCACCGTCGCCGTCCGGGCCCGGGACGTCCGGGGGACGGCCGGCGTCTCGACCTCCGACGCGGAGCGCGCGCTCGGCGACGTGCTCGTCGAGCGGGGGTTCGCCGTCGACCTGGAGGACCCCGACCGCGAACTGCGCGCGCTGTTCGCGGGCGACGTCTGCGTGCTCGGGTGGCTCGCCGTCGCCGCCGAGCGGGGGTTCGGCGAGCGCGCGCCGACGGAGCGGCCGTTCTTCCAGCCCGGCAGCATGGCGCCACAGCTCGCCCGCGGGCTGGTGAACCTCGCGCTCCCCGGGCCCGAGGCCCTCGACGGGGCCCGGCTCCTCGACCCGATGTGTGGCACCGGCGGCGTCTGCCTCGAGGCGGGGCTGGTCGACGCGGCGCCGGTGGGCCTCGACGCACAGCGGAAGATGGTGCACGGGACGCGGCGGAACCTCCGGCACCTGCTCCCCGGTGATGCCGTCGCTGCCGGCCCGGGCGGGGCCGGTGGCGGGTTCCCGGACGACCCCCCGTGGTCCGTGCTCCGCGGCGACGCTGCCCGCCTCCCCCTCCGCGACGGCGCCGTCGACGCCGTGGTGTTCGACGCGCCGTACGGTCGCCAGTCGAAGGTGGTCTCGCGCTCGACCGAGCGCCTCGTCGGTGACGCGCTGGGCGAGAGCCGCCGGGTTGTCCGGGACGACCCGCCGGCGACCGCCGGCCCCGGGCGCGTGGTGGTCGTCGGCGACCGCGACTGGTCCGACGCCGCCGCGACGGCCGGACTCTCCGTCCGGGAGACGTTCGCGCGGCCGGTGCATCGGTCGCTGACGCGCCACGTCGTCGTCTGCGAGACGGGGTGAGGCGGCGGGTGGGGCCAGGCGGGCCGCCGACTCAGCCGGTCGCGCCCGCGCCGAGCTCCGCGAGGAGGTGCGAGAGGTGGAGCCGGTCGCTGGTCCCGCCCGCGAGGTCGGCGTCGACCTCCCCCGCGAGGACGTGGGTGCGCGCGAGGCGTTCGCCGGTGTAGCGCGATCGGGCCGCGGCGAGCAGGTCGTCGAGCACCTCCGCGCCGTCGAGGCCCTCGTCGACGAGGAGGTCGTCGAGGGTCGAGCGCGCGGCGCCGAACTCCCCGGCCTCTGCGGCCTCGAGCATTTCCGTGGCGGCGTCGCGGTCGACGATCTCGCCGAGCACCTCGTAGGCGTCGTTCATCGTGATCTCGCCGGCCTCGGCGGCGGTGGCCTGCGCGCCCAGCACCGCCGCGCGGAGGTCGCCGTCGGCGTAGCCCGCGACGTACTCGAGCCCGTCGTCCTCGGCGGGCACGCCCTCGCTGTCGGCGATGGCCGCGAGGACCTCGACGGTCTCCGCGGGCGTCGGGACGCGCATCGGCACCGCCACGCAGCGCGAGCGCAGCGGTTCGATGAGCGCGGTGGGCTGGCGGGTCGCGATGACGAACTGGACGTTCCGGTGGTAGCGCTCGACCGTGCGGCGCAGTGACTGCTGGAAGTCCTCGCGCATCGCCTCCGCGTTGTCGAGCAGGACCGTCTTGTACGACCCGGAGGCGGGCGCGTAGGACGCCAGCTCCTCCATCACGTGCTTCGCCATGTCGGCCTTCGACCAGTCAGACTTGTACCGCTTCGAGAGGTCGGCCTTCGTCGACGCGCTCTGCTGTCTCACCCAGGGGATCTCGCCCTGGAGGAAGCGCTCGAACCGCGGATCGGCGCGGATCTCCCGCTTCGTGCGGTCGAAGAAGTCCGCGACGTTGACCTCGACGAGGTCGGCGTCGGCGTCCTCGTGGGCGGCCTCGGCGAGCGCGCGCACCGCCGCCGTCTTGCCGACCCCCGACGGACCGTACACCAGGAGGTCCACGGGCTCGTCGACGCCGCGCTCGAGGCGCTCGCGGGCGTCGTCCTGGGGGAGGTCGGCAAGCGCCGGCGCGTGCCGGTCGGTCCACAGCGGCGACTCCATCGACACGAGGTAGACGACGCGCGCTCAAGAATCGGTCGGTCACTTCCGGAGCCGGTTTACCGGACCGGGCCCACCTCCCGCCAATGACCCTCCGCGTCACCGTCCTCGGGACCGCGGGCGCGGTGCCGACCCCGGAGCGGAACGTCAGCGGCCTCCTCGTGAACCGCGAGGGGGACCGCCTCCTGTTGGACGCCGGCGAGGGCACCCAGCGCCAGATGATGCGCTTCAACACCGGCTTCGCGGTCTCCGATATCTTCCTCACCCACCTCCACGGCGACCACTGCCTCGGGCTCCCGGGGCTGGTCCAGACCTGGAACTTCACCGACCGCGAGGCCGCGCTCACGATCCACGCGCCGCGCGGGACGCGGGACTCCGTGCAGGGCCTGGTCCACGCCGCGGACACCCACCCGGACTTCCCCCTCACCGTGCAGGAGGTCGAACCGGGCGACGTCGCGATGGAGGGCGACGGCTACCGCGTGGAGGCGGTCGCGGCGGCCCACCGCACCGACGCGGTCGGCTACGCGCTCATCGAGGCAGAGCGCAAGGGCCGCTTCGACCGCGAGACCGCGGAGGACCTCGGCGTGCCCCCCGGACCGATGTTCTCCCGCCTCCACGAGGGCGAGCCCGTCGAGCTCGAGGACGGCACGGTCGTCCGGCCCGAGCAGGTCGTCGGCGAGCCCCGGCCCGGCCGCCGCGTGGTCTACACCGGCGACACGCGACCGACGGGTGACGTGATCGAGGCCGCGGACGGCGCCGACCTCCTGGTCCACGACGCCACCTTCGCCGACGAGCGCCACGAGCGGGCGCGCAAGACCGGCCACGCCACGGCGCGGGAGGCCGGCGAGGTGGCCGCGGAGGCGGGCGCGAAGCGCCTCGCGCTGACCCACTTCTCCTCGCGGTACGCGGGGGAGCTCGGCCGGCTGCGGAGCGAGGCGGAGGCGGCCTTCGACGGGGAGGTGCTGGTGCCCGACGACGGGGACCGGATCGAGGTCCCTCTCCCAGAGTAACGGCGGCTCGAACAGTCCGCCTCGCAGCCGTCCCACACGCCGCGCCGAATTTATCACCCGCAGTCCCCTACACGTCACCAGTGAGTACCCGAACGCGCGTGCTGGACGCGCTGGTGTTCGGCGTGGACGTCCAGAGCGGCGACGTGCGCGGCAACCGGCCCTCCTACGCGCTCGTCCGCCTCGACGGCCGCGCGGAGACCGTCGGCGACCGCGAGGGCGAGGTCGCCGTCGAGCGCGACGTCGTCACGCACCGCAAGCTCTGCCGGCTCCTCGAGCGCGACGAGCCCGCGCTGGTCGCGACCGACAACATGTACGAGCTCGCGGCCGACAAGGACGACCTCGTCCACTTCCTCGGCGCGCTCCCGGACGCGACCACGCTCGTGCAGGTGACCGGCGACGAGCGCCCCGAGCCCCTGAGCCGCGTGGCGAAGCGCCACGGCGTGCCCTACGGCAAGCAAGCGATGGAGGAGGCCGAGGCCGCCGCGCGACTCGCCGCGCGGAACGTGGGCTACGCGGTGTCCGCGTTCGGCGAGACCACGGAGGTCCGGGTCACGCGCGGCCGCTCGACCGGCAAGGGCGGGTGGAGCGCCGACCGGTACACGCGGCGCATCCACGGCAGCGTGAAGCGCCGCGCCCGCGAGGTCGCCGACGACCTCCGCGACGCCGGCCTCGACTTCGAGCGCGAGGTCACCGAGAAGTACGGCGGCTTCTCCCGGGCGGTCTTCACCGTCGAGGCCCGGCCGGACGACATCCCCGTCTCGCAGGGACGGAGCGGCGACGTGCGCGTCGAACTCGAGCGCGAGCGCCGCGACGGCATCGAGTTCCGGCCCCTCGCGAAGCGCCGCGACCACGTCCTCGTCGGCGTCGACCCGGGGACGACCACCGCGGTCGCGGTCGTCGGCCTCGACGGCGACCTGCTCGACGTCTGGAGCACGCGGACCGCCGACGTCGCGGAAGTCATCGAGTGGATCGTCGAGCGCGGCCGCCCGGTCGTCGTGGCCGCCGACGTCACGCCGATGCCCGAGACCGTCGAGAAGATCCGGCGCTCGTTCGACGCCGCGGCGTGGACGCCGGGGCGGGACCTCCCGATCGACGAGAAGCAACACCGCACGCGGGAGGTGGGCTACGACGACGACCACCAGCGCGACGCCGCCGCGGCCGCGCTGCTCGCCCACGACGACCACGACGACCAGATCCGCCGCGTCACCCGCACGGTCCCGCCGACCGTGGACCGCGGCGAGGTGTGTGCGCGGGTCCTGGCCGGCGAGGAGTCCGTCGAGGCCGTGCTGCGGGACCTGGCAGACGACGGGAGCGCCGGGAGTGGCGACGGCGGTGGTGACGGTAGCGGCGACGAGCAGGCCGAGACCGAGCCGAGCGAGGAGCAGCGCCGGCTCCGCCGGCAGGCCGAGCGCATCGAGCGGCTCGAGGCCCACGTCGACGAGCTCGAAGACGACCTCGCTGCGCGCGACGAGCGCATCGAGGAGCTGGAGGGCGAGCTCGCGGCCGAGCGCTCCCGCGAGCGGCAGGCGGTCCGGGAGACCCGCGAGGTGACCCGCCTCGAGCGGGAGGTCGAGCGCCTCGAGGGGGAGCTCGCCGACGCCGAGGCGCGCTCCGAGGAGCTCGCCGACAAGCTCGAGCGGCTGAAGGAGCTCTGGCGGCTCGACCACTCGGACCTTTCGGCCATCGGCGGCGAGGAGCGCGGCCTCGTCCCGGTGAAGCCCGTCGCGAAGTTCACGAACGACGCCATCGCGGCCGCCGACGAGGAGTACGGCCTCGTCGCGGGCGACGTGGTGTGGCTCCGGGACGCCAGCGGCGCCGGGCGCTCGACCGCCCGGGCCCTCGCGGACGTCGAGCCGCGGCTCGTCCTCCGCTCCGGCGGGCTCTCGGAGGTGGCCGACGAGGTGCTCTTCGAGCGGGACGTCCCGGTCGCGCCCGCCGGGATGGTCGAGGTCGAGGAGGTCGACGAGCTCGCGGTCGCCCGCGAGGACGAGGTCGAGGCCGCCGTCGCCGACTGGGAGGAGCGCGCCGCGGAGCGCGAGAAGGAGCGGACAGAGGAGATGGTCGACCAGATCGTCTCCGAGCACCGGGCCGGGGAGACGTAGGGGCGCGAGGCGCGAGCGAACCGGGGGAGCGAGTGGGAGGCCGATCAGAGGACGGACGACGGGCGAGGCGGGCGAGGATGACGGCACCACCTCCCGCGGCGTGCTCGCGACGCTCGCTTCCCGCGGTCGGTCTCGTGGTGCTCGCGTCGCGGTTCGCCTGCGGCGAACACGCGCGCACCACGCCTTTCGAGCGAACTAAACCCCCGGCCGCGCACTCGGCGGACATGGACGCCCACGACCTGATCACCCGGAACGCCGCCGAGGTGGTCACCGAAGCGGAGGGACGCGCGCTCGCCGAGGACCCCGCCGGCAAGCGCGCGTACGTGGGCTACGAGCCCTCCGGCGTGCTCCACGTCGGCCACCTCCTCACGGCGAACAAGCTCGTCGACCTCCAGGAGGCGGGCTTCGACGTGACGGTGCTGCTCGCCGACGTCCACGCCTACCTCAACGGCAAGGGCACCTTCGACGAGATCCGGGCGGTCGCCGAGCAGATGCGCGAGCAGTTCCTCGCGTACGGGCTCGACGAGGAGCAGACGGAGTTCGTCTACGGCTCGTCGTTCCAGCTCGACGAGGACTACCTGCTCGACCTCCACCACCTCGCGCTCGAGACGTCCCTCTCCCGGGCCGAGCGCGCGATGGCCGAGATCGCCGGCGGGGAGACCACCGCCGTCGCCCACGTCCTCTACCCGCTGATGCAGGCCCTCGACATCGAGTACCTCGACGTCGACCTCGCGGTCGGCGGCCTCGAGCAGCGCAAGGTCCACATGCTCGCCCGGGACACCCTGCCCGCCCTCGACTACCGCTCGCCGACCTGCCTCCACCTGCCGCTCATCGCCGACCTCGCGACGGGCGCGGGTAAGATGTCCTCGAGTGCGGGCGTCTCCATCTCGCTCGCGGACGGGCCCGACGAGCTGCGGGAGAAGGTCGAGAGCGCGTTCTGCCCGCCGACCGCCGAACCGCCGCCCGCCGAGGACGGCACCGAGCGCGAGAACCCGGTGCTCCAGCTGTTCCGGTACCACGTCTTCCCGCGGGTCGACGCGGTGACCGTCGAGCGCCCGGACGAGTACGGCGGGACCGTCACCTACGAGGACTACGAGGCGCTCGCCGCGGCCGTCGAGTCCGGGGACCTCCACCCCGCGGACGCGAAAGGCGCGCTGGCGGCGGAGCTCGACGACCTCTTCGCGCCGGCACGGGAGCGCCTGCGGGCGCTGCAGGACTGAACCTCACCGACGGGGAGATTTATCCCGGGCCCCGTCGAGGTGCCCACCATGAGCGACGGAGGCGGGATCGACGACGTGCGCATGCCCGAGGAGGACGAGGTGTTCGCCGTCGTGCAGGAGATGCTGGGGGCCAACCGGGTCCGCGTGCAGTGTGCGGACGGCGTCGAGCGCACCGCGCGGATCCCGGGGAAAATGCAGAAGCGGGTGTGGATCCGCGAGGACGACGTCGTGCTCGTGGACCCGTGGGACTGGCAGGACGAGAAGGCCGACATCACGTGGCGCTACGAGAAGTCGGAGGCCGACACCCTCCGCGAGGAGGGAGTCATCGAGTGAGCGGGTCGCCGCGCACGGCGCCCTGACCGGCGAGCTGGTCGCCGCGCCCGACGACCGGCCGGCGCTCCTCGCCGGCCGGCCGAACCGTTTTACGCCAGCGGCCCCTCCTTCACGCAGTGACAGACGCACGCGACGACGCCGCGCGGCGGCTCCGCCGCGACGCCGCCCGGCACCGATGAGTTCCGAGGACTACGGGCTCGCGGAGCCACGGGAGGGGGAAGCACCCGGCGACGAGTTCGAGGAGATCGACTTCTCCGACGACGAGGCCGACCGCATCGCCCGCGGCCACGACCGGGACTTCGAGGAGTTCCGGATGCGGCTGAAGGACGCCGACCAGTTCAAGTCCCTCTCCGGCGTGTTCGACGACGCGACCTACGCCGCCATCTACAAGCTCGTCCAGGACGGCGTGCTCGACGCCTTCGGCGGGCCCATCTCGACCGGGAAGGAGGCCAACGTCTTCGAGGCCGCCGGCCCGGAGGGCGACGTCGCGGTGAAGATCTACCGCATCTCGGCGTCGTCGTTCCGGCAGATGCGGGAGTACCTCGAGGGAGACCCTCGCTTCGAGGGCCTCGGCGGCGACAAGAAGTCGGTCGTGCTCGCGTGGACCAGGAAGGAGTACGCCACCCTCCGGCGCGCACGCGACGCCGGGGTGCGGGTCCCCGAGCCCATCGCCGTCCAGCGCAACGTCCTCGTGATGGAGCTCATCGGAACCGCCGAGGACCCCGCGCCCCGCCTCGAGGAGGTCCACGTCGAGAACCCTGAGACCGCCTTCGAGGTCGTGCGCGAGTACATGCGCCGACTCAACGACGCCGGCCTCGTCCACGGCGACCTCTCGGAGTACAACGTCGTCGTCCACGA
>JBDGTC010000008.1:0-7685 GCA_042217215.1 Halobacteriaceae archaeon | reverse complement strand
CCGTCGACGCGCGGGCGGGTGCGCTGCTCGGGGGCTACCCGCTCCTCCTGGGCCTCGTCGCGGCCGCCGACGCGGGCCGCCTGCCGGACGTCCGAGCGGTCCCGGTCCGGCGCGCGTACCGGTGATTCCCCGCGGTCAACGCCGCGGTCGGGACGGCGCTCACGCTCGGGGCGCTGTGGGGGCTGGTCGGTGGGTAGTGCGTCCCCTGGCGAGCCCTCGGGCCGGTCCCCCTGCTCGCCCCGGCGCCGGATCGAGGCGCGCCTCGCCGGCGTCGTCGCCGCGAACCGGCTCACTCTCGCGGTCGTCGTGCCCCTGGTGGGCGCCGCCCTCCTCGTGGCGAGCGCCCGGTCGTGGCTGCCGCCCGCGCTCGCCTTCTCACCGGTCCTCGTCCTCGGAGGCACGCTCGCGATGCGCCTCCCGCTGGTCGCGGCCGTCCTCCCCGCCGTCGACCGGCGCGCGGCGGCGGGGCTCGGCGCGCTCGTCGCCTTCGCGTACGGCGTCGAGGCCGTGGCCGTCCACACCGGGTGGCCCTACGGCCACTTCACCTACGGCGTGGCGCTCGGGCCGACCGTCGGCGGCGTGCCCGTCGCGCTCGCGCTCCTCTTCGTCCCGCTCGTCCTCGACGCCGCGCTCCTGGTCGCCGTGCTCGCTCCCCGCCGGCTGGGCCGGTGGCGGCGGGTCCCCTTCGTCGTCGCCGTCGTCCTCGCCGTCGACCTCGTCCTCGACCCCGGCGCGGTCGCGCTCGGCTTCTGGACCTACGACGGCGGCGGCGCCTACTACGGCGTGCCGGCGTCGAACTACGCGGGCTGGCTGCTCAGCGCGACCGTCAGCGCCGTGGCCGTCGCCGCGGCGTTCCCACGCGACCGGCTCCGGGAGCGCGCGCTCGCGTGTCCGTTCGCCCTCGACGACCTCGTGAGCTTCCTCGTCCTCTGGACGACCGTCGCGATAGCGATCGGGCGGTGGGGCGCGGTGGCGGTCGCCGGAGCGCTCGCGGTGCCGGTCGGGGTGGCGCTCCGGCGCCGCGCCACGGCCGCGCCCCGCTCCGCCGCCCTCGAGACAGCCGCCGCGGCGGGGGACGATTGATGGACCCCGCCGCCGTCGATCCCGGCGTGGCTCGCTACGAGCACCGGTCGGTCGTCGACGCCCCGCTCGACGCGGTCTGGGACTTCCACTCGCGGGTCTCGGGGCTCACCGCGATCGCGCCGCCCGGGGTCGCCCTCGACGTGACGGTGCGCGCCCCCGACGGGACGCCGGTCGACGACGCCGACGCGGCTCTGACGGTCGGGACCGAACTGACGCTCCGGCCGCGTCCGCTCGACCTGTTCCCGGCCGGTGAGATGACGGTGCGCATCGCCGAGCGCGCATTCCACCCGGCGGGTGCCGGCGCCCACGCCGCGGGCACCGCCCGCTTCCGCGACGAGCAGGTCGCGGGCCCGTTCGCCCGCTGGGTCCACGACCACCGGTTCCGGGCCGTGGCGGGCGGGACGGAGGTCCGCGACGTCGTTCGCTACGCGCTCCCGGGCCACCTCGGCGTCGCCGCGTCGGCGCTCCGCCCGCTCCTCGCGGCGTTCTTCGCGGACCGCCACCGCCGGACGCGGGCGGCGCTGGAGGGGTGAGGCCGGTGGGGCACACGGGATCCGTCACTGCCCCGGCATCGGGAGACCTCGGGAGCGGTCAGTAGCCCTCATAGCAACGCGTTTTCGCCGGCGCACCCCCACACGAGGTGATGACGTCGGCCGACACCGCGTTCGGCGACCGCATCGTCTCCGAGACGGTGACCTACCTCGCGGAGGTCGAGGCCTGCGTCGGCGAGCTCCCAGGCCTCTGCTCGGCGTACGCCGAGGACGGCGCCTACCGGGCCGCCGCCGACCGCGTCGCAGAGCGCGAGAGCGCCTGCGACCGCGCGAACCGCCAGATCGGCGGCCTCGTGGCGAACGCGAGCGCCAGGGAGGTCGGCATCCGTCTCACGCGCGTCCACCTCAACGCCGGCGAGACCATCGAACTGTACCAGCGCCTCGACGCGGTGGCGAACGCTGCCGAGCGGTTCGCGAGCGACCTCGTCGCCACGTCGCCGCCGCGGTCGGCGGCCTGTCTCGTTACCCTCCGCGCGCTCGCGGACCGCGCCGCGGAGACCGTGCAAATGCTCGTGCACGTGGTCGACGAGTTCGTGCGGGCGCTCGTCGACGCCGACCGCACGGCCTCGCTCGCCACCGAGGTGGCGGCCGTCCGCACCGCTGAGAGCGAGTGCGACCGCCTCCGGGACGCGGTCGTCGCGACGGCCTTCGACGACGGGCCGACGCCGGCGGCGCTCTGCTACCGCGACCTCGCGGCGGGTCTCGACGAGACAGTCGACGCGATGGAGGACGTCACCGACCAGCTGCTCCTGCTCACCGGCAACCAGCCCTGGATCGACCTCGAGCCCGACTCCCCCGGAGACGGTGACGACGCCGGGACCGCGCCGTCCGGTGGTCGGCGGACCGCGGCGGCGAGCCGGAACGGGCGGCGTCGCCCCGGCGACACGGGGTCGGGGCACGGCGGCTGACGGCGGGCCGTCCGACGCGACCCGGCGCGTCGCGGCCGGCTACAGGTCGGCGGCGCGCTCGGGGTCCAGCGTCGCCCGGAAGTCGAGCGCCGTGACGCCGTCGGGCCCGGCGAGCAGCGGGTTGACGTCGAACTCCCGGAGGCACGGGAACTCCGCGGCGAGCTGGGCGCAGCGCTGGATGGCCTCGATGACGGCGGCCTCGTCAGCCGGCGTCCGGCCCCGCGCGCCACGCAGCATCGGCGCGGAGTCCAGCCCGTCGATCATCGCCGCGGCCGAGCGGTCGGTGACGGGCGCCACCCGGAACGACACGTCCTCGAGCACCTCGACGAAGATGCCGCCGAGGCCGAACATCGCGAGCGGGCCGAACTGCTCGTCGCGGGTCGCGCCGACAATGGTCTCGACGCCCGCGCTGGTGTCGACGGCAGCCTGGACCTGCACGCCGAGGATGGCGGCGTCGGGGTCGTGGGTCCGCACCCGCTCGACGAGCGCCTCGTAGACCTCGCCCGCGTCGGCGGGGTCGACGCCCACCTCGACGCCGCCGACGTCGGACTTGTGGACCACGTCGGGGCTCACGACCTTCAGGACGACCGGCCCGCCGAGGGCCGCGGCGGCCTCCGCAGCCGCCATCGGGGAGTCCACGACGCTCCACTCGGGCGTGGGGACGCCGTAGGCCTCGAGCAGGCCGGTCGCCTCGACGCCGAGCTGGGTCCGGCCGGCCTCGGCGGCCTCGCGGAGGATGGCCCGCGCCCGCTCGCGGTCGACCGCGAACGTCTGGGGGTCGTAGCGCGGGCGCTGGCTGATGTCGTGGTACTCGGCGAGGACCCCGAGGCTGTCGACCGCGCGGGCGGGGTCGAAGAAGTTCGGGACGCCCGCGGCGTCGAGCCTGCGCCCGGCGCGCTCGGCCGCCTCGCCCCCCATCAGGCAGGTCACGACCGGGACGTCCGACCCGCCCCGGACCGCGACGAGGCGCTCGGCGAGCGCGTCGTGCTCGACCATGGCCGTCGGGCAGGCGATGACGACGACGCCGCCCACCTCGTCGGCGTCCAGCAAGACGTCGAGCGCCGCCGCGAACCGCTCCTCGTCGGCGTCCCCGATGACGTCCAGCGGGTTACGCACCTGCACCGCGTCGGGGAGCGCCGCCTCGAGGGCGCGCTCGGTCCCGTCGGCGAAGCGCGCCAGCGAGAGCCCCGCCGCGTCGACGGCGTCAGCGGCGATGACCCCCGGCCCGCCGGCGTTGGTGAGCACCGCCACGCGCTCGTCGGCGAGCCCGGGCTGACCCGCGAGCACGCGGCCGTAGTCGAACAGCTCCTGCACCGACTCGGCCCGGACGACGCCCGCCTGCCGGAAGGCGGCGTCGTACGCGCGGTCGCGGCCCGCGAGCGACCCCGTGTGCGACGCCGCCGCGCGGGCGCCGGCCGCGGTGCGGCCGGACTTGAGGACGACGACCGGGGTGTCGGCGGTGGTGGCCTTCGCGACGTCGACGAACCGCCGCCCGTCGCCGACCTCCTCGAGGTAGCCCAGCACGACGTCGGTGCCGTCGTCGTCGGCCCACGCCTCGAGGACGTCGACCTCCCTGAGCGCGACCTCGTTCCCGAGCGAGACCACGTCCCGGAAGCCGATGGTCCGGTCGGCCGCCCACTCGAGGACCGCCGTCACGAACGCCCCCGACTGGCTCATGAAGGAGATGCCGCCCGGCCGGGCGCCCCGCTCGGCGAAGGTCGCGTTGAGGCCGCTCCGCGTGCTCAGGACGCCGAGGCTGTTCGGGCCGACGAGGGTGAGGTCGTGCGCCTCGCAGAGCCCGGCGAGGCGCTCCTCGCGGCGCTCCCCCGCCTCGTCGGTCTCGCCGAAGCCCGCGGAGACGACCACGAGGGTCCGCACGCCCGCGAGCGCGGCCTCCTCGACGACGTCACAGACCGCGGCCGCGGGGACCACGACGACCGCGAGGTCGACCGTCCCCGGCACGTCCCCGATGGCGTCGTGGCACTCGCGGCCCAGCACGTCGTCGTGGGCGGGGTTGACCGGGACGACCTCGCCGTCGAACCCGCGGAGGAGGTTCTCGAAGAGCGCGCGGCCCGTCGCGCCGGCACGGCCGGTCGCGCCGACGACCGCCACCCGGTCCGGGTCGAACAGGTCGGCCAGGGCTGCCATGGCGGCGGTTCGCAGCGGGCGCCCATAACTCGGGGGCCAGCCCCCGCCGCGCGGGGACGGCCGAAACGCCTACCTCGGCGGCCCGCGGACCCCCGGCAATGGCGGGCGAGCGCTGGTCCTCGCGGCACGGGTTCCTGCTCGCGACGGTGGCCTCGCTCGTGATCGACCGGCGTCGGGACCGGGGACGAAGCCCTCGGGCGGCACGGCAAGTCACGCTGACGTCGCGGTGGCGGTCCCACGACCGGCCGCCTCGGCGGTCGACCCGCCGGATTCGGTGCCGCCACCGCGCCACACCCGCGCGGCGAACAGCGCGGGGAGGCCCAGCGGGAGCGCGAGGACGCCGAAGCCGACGAGCGCCGCCCTCGCCGCCGCGTCTCCGCGGGGACGGCGCCACGCGAGCACCGTCGCGGTGGCGCCGAGGCCGGCGACGGCGAAGGCGAGGTCGCTGAACGCCGCGACGTACGTCGAACAGTACGCCCAGCAGACGAACGTGTACGCCGGGGCGTTCCACGTCGGCGGGTGGAGCATCGGCCAGAAGGCCCGGCAGTAGGTGGTCCAGCCCACCATCGCCACCGTCGGGACCCCGACCAGCCACGTCGCGGCCGCGCGACGGGCGGCGGTGACGGCGGTCCCGGCGGTGGAGCCGGCGGCGGAGCCGGCTCCCGTCCGCGCCGCGAGCCACCGCGCGAGCCCCGCGCCGTACCGCCGGTAGCCCGCGAGGAAGACCGCCGGGAACCCCGCGATCCACAGCCAGACGCCGAGGGTGTAGCTCGCGGGCCAGTGCTCGATGCGGGGCTGTCGCGGCCCGACGCGGAGGTCGGCCGGGAGGGAGAACCACGGGAACGAGGGGTCGGGCACCGGGTTGGTGAGGAGCGCGGCGAGGGCCGCCACCGTCCCGACCGCGAGGCCGGCGAGGCCGAGCCGCGCGTACCGCGCGAGCCACCCCGGGAGCTGCGGCAGTGACGGGGCGGGCCCGGACGGCGTCGGCTCCCCCGGCACCCTCACTCACCCCCGCCCGCGTGGTCGTGGGCGGCGTGGCCCGGCTCGCCGTGGTCGCCGTGCCGGTGTCCCCCGGGGTCGCTGGCCCCGCCGCCCGACTCGCCGCGCTCCGCCCAGTACCCCACGTACACCTGCCCGAGGAAGAGCAGGGTGAACGCCGCGTTGAGGACCGTCGTGTACCCTTCAGGAGCGGTGCCGCCAACCTCGCCGGGGGGCGGGACGAGGCCGATGCCCGTCCAGAGGTAGTGGATGGCGACGCCCGAGACCACCGCCGTGACGGCGATGGAGACGAAGAGGACGGCGGCCATCCGGAGCCCGTAGTACCGCCGGTACGCGTCGGTGATGGTCGGCACGATGAGGTCCGCGAAGATGAAGCTCATCACGCCGCCGAAGGCGATGCCGTTCGACCACAGGATGACGGCGAAGGGGACGTTGCCGACCGAGCAGACGAAGGTCACCACGCCGATGGCGACGCCGATCGTCGCGCTCGCGACCACCCAGCTGAGCGTCCCCTCTGCGCCGACTCCGAACAGGGAGGCCCACCACGCGCGTGGGACGGCGGCGCCGATGAGCCCGGCGACGAGGAAGCCCGCGACGATGTCCGTCCAGAGCATCCCCCACTCGCCGAGGGCGTTGGTCGAGACCCGGCGCCACCCGTCGCGGCTGAGCAGGCGCTCGGTCCAGGCCGCGTCGCGCTGGGCCTCGGCTGCCTCGTAGGCCCGCGCGCACGACGCCGAGCAGAAGTACTCCGTCGAGCCGTCGAACTCGCGGCTCACCACGTCGTCGGCGGTGGGGTCGACCTCCATCCCGCAGTTCGGGTCGCGCACGCCCTCGGTCGAGCGGAGGTGCTCGCGGGCGGCGTCGAACCACCCGTCGGGCACGACGTACTCGAAGGTGACCGCGAGCAGGCCGATGAGGATCAGCCCGGCGACGTAGTCCGCGAGGACGAACTGCCAGCCCAGCAGGATCCACATCACCAGCCCCAGCTCGATCACGAGGTTCGTCGACGCGAACTGGAACGCGGCGAGGGCGGCCACCGGCGAGGCGCCCTTCTTGAACAGCGACTTCGTCGTCGCGACCGCGCCGAACGAACACGACGACGAGGCCGCGCCGAACGCCGTGCCGAGGCCGAGTTCGCGCCACCCCGAGCCGCCGAGCACGCGGGTCATGCGCTCCTCGCTCACGAACGTCTCCACCGCGCCCGCGATGGTGAACCCGAGCACGAGCGCCCACCACGTCTCCCAGCCCATCTCCGCCGCGAGGGCGAGCCCCTCCCGGAGGGTCTCTACGACCACGGCGACCACCGGCCACGGTCGGGCCGAGCGACTGGCACTGCCATCACGTGTACGGAGGGGCTCCGGGTTGAATGCGGTTGTCCCTGTGAGCGTTCAGCGGTGAGGGGGCCGGACTTGGGAATCCAAAGCGTCCGGCCCGGCCCCCTCAGGACCCCCGGGCGTGACGCATCGCCCGGCCGATGAACCACGCGCCCGCCACCGCCGTGACCGCGGGGAACCACGCCGGGCCGCCACGGCCCGCGGCGACGGTGCGCTCGTACCCGAGCCACGCGAGGCTCCCGACCGTGACGACCACACCGACGAGGGCGTCGGCCCACCGGTCGGGGACGCGCGGGTCGACGCGGGCCTGGTGGGCCGCCTCGCCGACGGCGAGCGCGACCGCGACGCCGCCCACGACGCCGGCGTTGCGGGTGGCCGCGAACAGCACGCCGACCACCACGAGCCACCCCACGACCCGCGGGACGGAGTACCGGGCGCGGAGCCGGTCGGTGAGCTCGGACACGCGGCCGGCTACGGGAGGCGCCCACATACCACTGGCGGTGGGCGCGGGCGCGTCGTCAGTCCCGCCCGCCGGGGTCGCCGTTCGCGTCCGCGGTCCCGTCGCCGCCGATGGCCCCGGAGCGCCAGACGCCGAGCCGTCCCAGCGCGTAGAGCAGCCCCGTCCCGACCACGAGTGCGGCGCCGGCGTTCACGAGCACGGT
>JBDGTC010000076.1:0-7874 GCA_042217215.1 Halobacteriaceae archaeon | reverse complement strand
TGGGCCCGCACGCCCGGCGGGTCGCCGACCTCGCGGCCCGCGCCCGCGTCGACCGCGCGGCGTTCGACCCGCCTGCGTCCCCGCCCGCCCCGGAGCGCGCGCTGGCGTACCTCCGGGACGGCGCCGGCCAGGCCATCCTGGTGTACGTCGACGCCCACGTGGAGGGCCACGACCGGTTCGCGCCGGCGGAGTACGACGCCCTCGAGCGCGCGATGAACGACTGGCTCGCGCTGTACTCGCGGTGTCACGGCGAGGCGATCGAGCCCGACGCCACGCTCCGCACGGCCGCCGAGTTGCTCCTCGAGACGCGTGACCTCCGCGACGTGGCCCGGACGCTGACCCACGTCCCGGCCGACTGAGCGGCCGGGTCCCCGCGCCGGCGCCAACCGTTGTCGCGGGCGGCGTTCTCGCCCGTCAGGAACCGTGACAAAGTACAAGTGCGAGAGTGTGGTACCTCTTCACATGCAATACGCCGAGGAGCTGGAGTTCGAGACCGAGAACCGCCGGGACGTCTACGAGTACGTGGAGCGGGAGGGTCGCGTCGACCCGGAGCGCGCCCGGGAGGCGCTGGGCTTCGACCGGACGGCCTTCGGCCACCACGTCGCCATCCTCCGGCGGGACGGCCTCGTCACGGTCGACGAGGACGGCCAGCTCTGTCTCGCCTTCCACGGCGGCGAGGCCGAGGAGTACACCCGCGGGGACGTCTCCTTCTCGGTGCGGCCGGCGCGCCAGGAGGACCTCTCCGGGCTGGTCGGCACCATCCGGCAGGTCGTGGAGCGCGGGGACTACATCGTCGCGGAGACGGTCGCGGACCTGCTCGACCGCGAGCAGGCGCTCTTCCGCCACGGGGAGGCCGAGTCGTGGGTGTTCTTCGTGGCGACGGTCGACGAGGAGGTGGTGGGGTGGGTCCACGTCGAGCACCCAGAACTCGAGAAGCTCGCGCACACCGCCGAGCTGACACTCGGCGTGCTCGAGGAGCACCGCGCCCGGGGCATCGGCTCGCACCTCCTCGAGCGCGGCATCGAGTGGGCGGCCTCGGAGGGGTACGAGAAGCTGTACAACAGCGTCCCGGCGACCAACGAGGGCGCCATCGCCTTCCTGGAAGAGCACGGCTGGGCGGTCGAGGCGGTCCGCGAGGGCCACTACCGCATCGACGGCGAGGACGTCGACGAGGTGATGCTCGCCCGCGAGGTGTAGGGGCTCCTACGGCCACTCGTCAGCGGCGTCGTCGAGTGGCTCGGCGACGACCCCGTCGGCGGTGGCGAGCGCGCGGGCGTGGCCGACGCAGACCGCCCGGTCGGCGCCGCGCGGGTCGTGGAGCAGGACGGCCGTGGGGCGGTCACACCCCGCCTCGGCACACGATTCGCCGGACTCGTCGGCCGGTGGCGCCATCGCCGGCCGTTCGCACCGGGGGACAAGAACGCTTGCGGCGCGGCGGACGCTCGCGGCGCAGTCCTCCCGGCGCCGTACCCGCGGCGCGGAGCTTACGCGCCGTCGCCGGTGAACCGCTCGCGCTCCGCCTCGGCGACCGCGCCGCCGTAGGTCTCGACCAGCGGCCGGTACGCCCGCCCGAGCGCGCGCATGCACTCCGCCCGCGAGACGTAGCCGAGGGTTCCGGCGACCTCGCCCCACGGCCGGGCCTGGAGCACCTTCGCGACGAGGAGGCGCTCGTCGCCGTCGTCGAGCAGCGTCGGGTCTGCGGGATCGAGGAGGTGCGCGAGCGCGAGCTCGCGGAAGGGACCGGGATCGACGTCGTACAGCGCCGGGCCGAAGGCCGCGCCGGCGACGAGGCGCCACCCGCGGTCGTCGAGGTCGGGCGCGCGCTCGACGCCCGCGGCGCGGAGGACGCCGCGGACCACGTCGGGCTCCAGCCCGTCGAGGGCGTCCGCGAGCGCGGGGCCGATCCGGTCGGCGAACGCCGCCGCGTGACGGGCACAGAGCTCCCGGCCAGCCGGGCTCGTCGGCCGGAGCATGAGCGCGGAGTGCTCGCCGGAGCGCTCGTTCCGCCGGGTGGAGACGTGGACCGACCGGTAGCCGTTCGCCGCCCAGAACGAGAGGAGGCCGGGCGTCGCGCCGTAGCCGACGCCGAGCCAGTCCAGGTCCTCGCCGAGCGCGTCGGCGACGGCGTCGAGCAGGTGCGAGCCGAGCCCGCGCGAGCGCACCGCGTGGTGGGTCGCGATGCGGAGGACGCGGGCGCCGGCGAGCGCGCCCGCCGCCTCGTCTCTGAGCTGGGAGGTGAGGACGTCCGGGAGCATGTTCCCGGGGACGCGCTCGCCCTCGTACATCCGCGCGCGGCGGTCGGCCGGGAGGCTCCCCTCGCGCCCGAGGAGCGCGACGCTCGCGACGTGCCCGTCGTGCGTGAGCGCCCGGACCGAGACGTTCGGGGCGTCCAGGAGGCGCGCGAGGTCGTTCGGCTCGGTGCGGTAGTGGGCCGCGACGAGCAACCCAACCGTCTCGCGGAGGAGTGGCTCGTTGGCGAGCAGGTCCTCGGGGCCGAGCGCCCGCTCGTCGACGGTCGCGGGTCCCGCGTCGGTGACCAGCTGGTCGGCCGCGGGGCTCGCGTCGAGGGCGAGCACGCGGAACGCCCACACCTCCACGGGGTCGCCCGCGGCGTACCGGATCGGCTCGTCGAGGCGCACCTCCACGACCGGCCGCGCCTCGTCGTCGAGGCCGCCCCGGAACCGCACGTCGAACCCGCGCCCGGCGCCCTCGTAGCCGTGGACGGTGGAGACGTACGCGACCCGCTCTGCGGCGAGGAGGCGCTCGAGCAGGCGGACCGGCAGCGCGGCGGCCTCGTCGACGACCAGCACGTCGGGGCCGTCCCCGTCCTCGACCCGTTCTGCCGCCTCGGGCGGCGCGGCGAACGCGACGGCCCCGCCGGCGGCCGTCTCGACGGTCGCGACCGGCGACTCCGGGGCGTCGCCGTCGTCGTCCGGCGGCGGACCCGTCGACTCCCCCAGCGTCTCGAGGAGCGCGCGCGCCCGCTCGAATAGCGGCGCCACGGCGGCCGCGTTCGGTGCGGTCACGAGGACGCTGTCGCCGTCGGCGGCGAGACACGCCGCGGCGATGCCCGCGGCCGCGGACTTCCCGCGTCCGCGGTCGGCCTCGACGACGGCGACGGCGGGCGCACGGAGCGTCTCGAGTGCCGCGACCGCCTCGGCCTGGTCGGCGGTGAGACACGCGTCGTAGGCCGCCGCCGGGAAGGCCGCGTCGGCGGGCGGCGTCGGTCGCGTGGGTTCACCGGGTCGCACGAGCCGCGGCGCCGGGTCGGTGAGGCCGTCGCACGCCAGGACGTCCGCGTCGGCGTCGTACACCGCGACGCCGGGGTGGACGCACGCGAGGGTGGCGAGGCGCTCGTGGTACCGGGTCGCGACCTGCTCGACGTCGAAGGGCGGAACCGCGAGCGAGCGGTGGAACGCACAGGCGGCCGCCGACCAGTCGTCGAGTGGCGGGGCGCAGACGACCAGGAGGCCGCCGCCGGCGACGACGCCGGCGACCTGGCCGAGCGCGTTCGGCCGGCAGGTGTCGTGGGCGTCGAGGACGACCGCCGCCCGCTCGGTCCCCAGCAGGTCGTCGGCGTGGCGGGGCGGGACGCGCTCGGCCGCCCACGCCCGGTCGGTCTCGCCGACGAGCGCCACCGCCCCGCGGTCGACCCCCGCCGCGTCGAGCGCCCTCGCGGTCGCCGCCGCCGTCCGCTCCCGGTCGCCGTGGAGGAGGAGCAGGCGGCGCTCGTTCGTGGCGCGGGCCTCCGCGCGCAGCGCGCGGGCGGCGGCGGCGAGGGTGTCCGTGGGGGCACCGGACGCGGGGTCGTCGCCGGTCCCGCCGCTCCCGTCCCCGGTCATGGCACGAGGGTGGACGGCGGGCGTGAAGGCTCCTGTGGTGGGTCCGTTGCCGTGGACGTCCCGCCGAGGGGTGGGCGGGAGACCGCGTCGCGTTCAGGTGGAGCCGTCTGGTTCTCCATCGCCGTCCGGGGTCTCCTCGACCGGCCGAACGCTGACGTCGACCACCTCGCCGTGGTCGAGGGCCGTCGCCACCCCGTTGTCGGCGAGACGGAGCATCGTGACGTCGTCGCCCGCGTCCACGACCGTCGCGCGGGTCCGTCGGCCGGTGAGTTCCGCCTCGATGCGGTCCAGGCGCGCGAGGAGTTCAGTCACGCCCTCACTGCGTTCCGTCTCCGTGGCGGCAGTGTCCGGACACCCCTCCACTCGATCCTGATCCGCCGCGTCGGCGAGCCCCCGGTCAGATCCGGATTCGGAAGGAGGTGTGGTCTCGTCGGGGGTCGCGTCTCCGCGGTCTGCGGTCGGTCCGCTCTCGAAGACCCCCGCGTCGAGGTCGAGCGCGTCGGCGAGCCGGTCGACGTCGACGCCCTCTGCCGCGAGGTCGACCTCCTCGTGTCTGGTCACGGTGGGGAGCGGGAGGTCGGTCGCGTCGGCTGGCAGCCCGATCGTGGCGGATTCCCCACCGTAGCGGCTGGCGCGCACGCGGCGGCGCGTCGCCTCGGTGACCCAGGGCGGACCGACCCACTCGCCGTCGTCGTAGAGGGTGTACGCCGCGGTGTCGTCCGTCGCCCAGACGAAGCTGTCGTACCTGTCCTTGTACCGGTCGGCCGCGGCACCCTGCTGGTGGGTGACCACCACGTGAATCGGCTGGAGCTGCTCGACGACGCTGTCGACCGTGGCCTCGTCGGGGTGGTTGCTCACCTGGGCGTCGTAGACGCTACAGCGCGCGGACCGGACGGGCTCCAGCGCACCGCTGGTCACCTGGACCAGGGTGGCACCCGCATCGTCCGCCAGGGCGCCGAACAGCCGCTCACTGCTCCCCGCGACGGGGGTGGCCGGTCCCGCTATCGTCACCGCCCCGGGTTCGAGCACGTCGTCGGGCGCGTCGAACGTCGGGACCGATTCGACCCCGGGGTGGTCGTAGCCGAAGGCGTCCCACAGCGTCGCGACGCGTCCGGCGAGCGTGACCGGTACCGGGAGGGAATCCCGCTCGGCGACCGCGGCGACGAGGTACGCGAGGTGCACGCCCGTCGACGCGCTCGCGGTCGCGAGCGTCGTGGACCCGGCCCGCGCCCGTCGGACCGCCGTCGCGACCGCGTCCGTCAGGGCGTCACCGGCGTCCTCGTTCGTCGCGCCGGTCAGGAGCACCGCGTCCGCCGGGACGTCGGTCTGCATTCCCGGGTAGCCGGCGGCGCGACGCTCGGTGAAGTCGCCGGTGGCCAGGACGTGGTGTCGGTCGTCTCCGTCCGAGAACTCCAGGACGAACCCGCACGCGCCCGGGGCGTGACCCGCCGGGACCGGGTGGACGCGCACGTCCGGTGAGACGGTGGTCCACTCATGAACCGGCTCCAGCGCCTCACGGACGGCCCCGGCGTCGGTGATATCCGCGTGCGAGGTGCCGGTTTCGAGTCTGGTGGTGATGGCTGAGGCCGTCTCCGGCGTCGCGTAGATGGGGGCGCCGTCGCGGAGGTTCGTCCCGAGCGTCCTGTAGTGGTCGAGGTGGGCGTGGGTCAACAGGACCGCCGTGAGGTACTCGTCCTCGCCGAGGAGATCGTCGACGTCGACGTCCTCGCCCGCGTCGACGAGGACGCAGGTCGTTTGTCCCTGGACCTCGTCGTGGAATTTGAGGAGCGTCGACTCCCGACCCGAGTGAGGGTTGGCGTGCTGGTAGGAGACCCGCATGTCGGTGTCAGTAGTGTGAGGGTCTGGGGAGTTATATCTTGGCCAGCGAACGGGCCGCGGCGCTCACGCCGGACCGAGGGTCACGTACCGGACGGAGACGCCCGCCTGCGTGCGATTCCGACACACGGGGTCGGTCGTTTGAACACGCTTTTATGCTCGGGGAGAGCAGTACAGGCCACGACCGCGCGGGGTCGATGAACGCTCCCAGCCTCAGGACAGACGGCGGGGGAGTGAAAGTCCGCCGCGCGGACGGTGATCCACATGCCAGTATACGTCGACTACGACACGCCGGCCGACCTCCAGGACCGAGCACTCGACGTGCTCGAGGTGGCCCGCGACACCGGTTCGGTGAAGAAAGGGACCAACGAGACCACGAAGGCCGTCGAGCGCGGCTCCGCACAGCTCGTGCTCGTCGCCGAGGACGTCCAGCCCGAGGAGATCGTGATGCACATCCCCGAGCTGGCCGAGGAGAAGGACGTGCCCTACGTCTTCGTCGCGGCCCAGGACGACCTGGGCCACGCCGCCGGCCTCGAGGTCGGCTCCGCGGCCGCGGCGATCACCGACGCCGGTGACGCCGACGAGGACGTCCAGGACATCACCGAGCGCGTCGCCGAGCTCCGATAACCATGAGCGCCGAGGACGAGTCGTCCGGCTCGACGCCGGCCGAGGTGATCGAGGTCGTCGGCAAGACCGGGATGCACGGCGAGGCCATGCAGGTCAAGTGCCGCATCCGCGAGGGCGAGAACCAGGGCCGCATCATCACGCGGAACGTCCTGGGCCCGGTCCGCGTCGGCGACGTGCTCCAGCTCCGCGAGACGGCCCGCGAGGCCGACTCCATCGGGGGGCAGTGACCATGCCACAGACCAGGGAGTGTGACTACTGCGGGGACGACATCGAGCCGGGGACGGGCGTGCTCTACGTCCACAACAACGGCCGCGCCGTCCACTTCTGCTCCTCGAAGTGCGAGAAGAACGCCGACCTGGGTCGCGAGTCCCGCGACCTGGAGTGGACCGATGAGGGCCAGCGGTGACCGACGGCGACGCCACCACCGCCGGCGGGACCGAGCGCCGCGAGCGCACCTTCGTGATGGCAAAGCCCGACGCCGTCCAGCGCGGGCTGTGCGGCGAGATCGTCTCCCGGCTCGAATCGCGTGGGCTGAAACTCGTGGGCGCGAAGTTCATGCAGATCACCGAGGAACTCGCCCACGAACATTACGCCGAACACGAGGACAAGCCCTTCTTCGACGACCTGGTCGAGTTCATCACCTCCGGGCCGGTCATGGCGATGGTGTGGGAGGGCGCCGACGCCACCCGGCAGGTCCGGCACATGATGGGCGAGACCGATCCCGCGGAGTCCGACCCGGGGACCATCCGCGGCGACCTCGGCCTCGACCTCGAGCGCAACGTCGTCCACGGCTCGGACCACGAGGACCCGGGCGCCAACGAGCGCGAGATCGAGCTGTTCTTCGACGAGGACGAGCTGGTGGACTGGGAGCGCGCCGACGAGTCCTGGCTCTACAGCGAGTAACCGGGCCGCTGGGACCGCCGCCGTCGCCCCGTTCGTCAGTCGCTATTAGTGGCCGGCCCACCACGCCACGCCCATGACCGCGGCCGCCGTCTCGCGGTGGTCCCGCCGGTTCGTCGCCGCGAGCCTCGGCTTCCTCCTCGCGTGGCTGGCTGGCCTGCTCCTCTCGGTCCCCACACGCGCGGCCGTGACGCTCGGGCTCTACGGCTTCGTCCTCCACGTCCTGTTCGGGAAGGCGTACGCGCTCGTCCCGACGTACTTCGACCGCTCGCTCGCCCTCCCGCGCGCTCCCGCCGTCCACCTCCCCCTCACCGTCCTCGGCACGGTCGGGCTGGTCGCGGACGCGCTCGGCGCTGGCCCCACCTGGGTGGGCGCCGCCGGTGCCGTGCTCTGGGCCGCCGGCGTCGCCGTGTTCGTCGGGACGCTCGCGTGGACCGTCCGGGACAACCTCGCGGGCCGGGAGACCGGAACGGGCGAGGCGAAGGCCGCGCGGCGGCCCGTGGACCGCGTCGCGAACGCCGCCGTTCCGGTCGCCACGGGCTACCTCCTCGCCGGGACCTACGCCACGCTCGCGGCACACGTCGGCGCCCCGCCCGTGGGCGCCCCACCACCCGGCGGCGGCCTCCCACCGCTCGTCGACGGCTACCCGCCGCGGGCGTCCCACCTGCT
>JBDGTC010000050.1:0-7930 GCA_042217215.1 Halobacteriaceae archaeon | reverse complement strand
CTCGTCGAGCCCTGGGACTGGCAGGACGAGAAGGCGAACATCGAGTGGCGCTACTCCGGGCAGGACGCCGAGCAGCTCCGCGAAGAGGGCCACATCGAGTAACCCGTCGGCTGGCCCGGCCCGGCGTCGAGCCCGGTCGCCCGGACCCCGTCACCCGCCGTGGTCGACCGTCGGGCGGGTGAACACCTTTCTGTCCCCCGGTGGGGAGGAGTCACATGGACACCTTCGTCGGACTGGACTGGGCCGGGCGCGGGTGGCTGGGCGTCGCCGTGCGCGGCGAGTCCGTCGACGCCGACCTCTACCCCTCGCTGCTCTCGGTCTGGCGCGAGCACGCAGACGCCGCGCGCATCCTCGCGGACGTCCCCATCGGCCTCCCCTCGGTCGAGCACGGCCGCCGGGCCTGCGACGTGGAGGCGAAGCGGCGTCTCGGCGAGGCCCACCGCAGCGTGTTCTACACCCCGGTGCGCGAGGCGGTGTACCAGTCGACGCTCGCGGACGCGAAGACGGTCACCGAGCGCGCGGGGTACAGCGTCCAGAACCAGGCGTGGGCCGTCGTCCCGCGCATCCGCGAGGCCGACGAGTTCGTGGACTACTTCCCCGGCGCGCGCGATCGCCTCCGGGAGACGCACCCGGAGGTCTGCTTCCGCGCGCTGAAGGGCGCACCCCTCGACGCGAGCAAGCACACGGAGGCGGGACGGGAGGAGCGCCGCGCCCTGCTCGCCGCGGAGCACGCGGCCCTCGGGGACGCGGTCGACGACCTCGTCGAGGCGTTCACCACCCCGTCCTGGGCCCCCACCGTACGCGGCGCGGACGACGTGCTCGACGCCTGCGTCGCCGCCGCGACGGCGGCCCGCGACCCGGACCGGCTGACCGCCCTCACGGAGCAGGCGCCGGCCGAGACCGACGCGCGCGGCCTGCCCATGGAGATCGTCGCGCCCGCCGACACCGAGCAGGCCGAGCTCGCCGACATCGGGTGAGAACCGGCACCCGCGCGTCGCGGGGCCGATTAGCCACCACGCACACGGTGTCCCGCCGAGTGCCCTCCGGCCGTGACCGTCCTCGTCCTCGGGAACCAGCTCACGGCGCGGGTGGGGCCGGTGGCGCGCCGGCCCGCGGAGCGCGTCCTGCTCGTCGAGGCCCGGGACTTCGCCACGCGCCGCCGGTACCACCCACACCGGCTCGCGGCGGTGCTCGCGGCGATGCGGCACTTCCGCGACCGGCTCCGGGCCGGGGCGACCGGGGCGGGCGAGCACGGCGGCGAGCAGGGTCGCTCGGTCGACTACCGCCGGTGCGAGACGTTCCGCGAGGGGCTGACCGCCCACCTCGAGGCGCACCCGGGCGACGACCTCGTGGTGATGCGCCCGAGCGCGCACGGCGCCGCCGACCGACTGCGCGACCTGGTCGAGGGGGCGGGCGGGTCGCTCGCCGTCGTGGAGAACGACCTCTTCCTCACGACGCCGGCGGCGTTCGACGCCTGGGCGGACGGTGAGGACGCCGACCGGCTCCGCCACGAGGCGTTCTACCGACACGTGCGCCGGGAGACCGGCTCCCTGATGGACGGCGACGAGCCGGTCGGCGGCGAGTGGAACTACGACGAGCAGAACCGCGAGACGCCGCCCGCCGACTACGACCCCCCGGACCCGCCGCACTTCGAGCCGGACGATATCACAGAGCGCGCACTCGCCAACGCCAGGGCGTGGCTATTGGACGACCACTGGGCCGACCCCGGACCGTTCCGGTGGCCCGTGACCCGCGAAGCCGCCGAGCGGGCGCTCGAGGACTTCGTGACCCACCGGCTCTCGGCCTTCGGCCCGTACCAGGACGCGATGGTGGCCGACGAGTGGGCGCTCGCCCACTCGCTGCTCTCGGTCCCGCTGAACCTCGGCCTCCTCCACCCCCACGAGGTCGTCGAGGCCGCCGTCGACGCGTACGAGGCCGGCGCGACGGGCGAGCCAGACACGACGGGCGAGGCCGACGGACCCGACGACGTCGAGGGGGTCCCGCTCAACAGCGTCGAGGGGTTCCTGCGCCAGGTGCTGGGGTGGCGGGAGTTCGTGCGTCACGCGTACCGACGGGGGATGCCGGACCTGGCCGACGCGAACCGCCTGGACGCGGGGCGGGCGCTCCCGACGTGGTACTGGACCGGGGAGACGGACATGGCCTGCCTGGACGCGACCGTCGAGGGCGTGCGGACGCGGGGGTACAGCCACCACGTGCAGCGGCTGATGCTCCTGTCGAACTACGCACTGCTCTTCGGCGTCGAGCCGCGGCGCGTTCGCCGGTGGTTCCAGGCGAGTCACGTCGACGGGCAGGACTGGGCGGCGACGCCCAACGCCGTGGAGATGGGCCAGTACGCCGCCGACCTGTTCGCGACGAAGCCCTACGCGGCGTCGGCGAACTACGTCGACCCGTTGAGCAAGTACTGCGCCGACTGCGCGTACGACCCGGACCGCACGACGGGAGACGGCGCGTGTCCGTTCAACGCGCTCTACTGGGATGTCCTCGACCGCCACGAGGACCGCCTCGGGGACAATCCGCGGATGGCACTGGTGTACTCCCACCTCGCGGACCGGGACGACGATGAGCGGGCGGCCATCCGCGAGCGCGCCGCGACGATTCGGGACGGCACGGCGACGGGTCCGCCCTGGACCGGGACCGACGGCGAGCGGCCGTACTGACCCCGGCCGCACGAGCGGGTTTGGCCGCGGAACTACCCCGGCAGCGACACAGGCCACCGCCATGGGACCGACGCTTCCGGACGCCTGGCACGAGGTCGAGGACCCGGGCCACGTCGCCGAGCAGTTCCGGGCCGCCAACCCGACCCTGTTCGTCCGCGAGGGCGAACCCGTCGGCGTGCAGGTGCTCCCCGTCTTCACCTCCTCCCCGCACGACCCCGAGCGCTTCGGTACCGACCTCGTGGTCGGCGGACCCGAGGACGTCGAGCGCGAGGTGCGCGTCGACACGTTCCGGGGCCGGCGGGCGGCCTACGAGTGCGCGCTCGCGCTCGCGGAGCGCTTCGAGGCCGAGTACGAGGGCGCCGATCCGGAGACGGCCCTCGAGCGGGCGGCGCGGCGGGCGGACTGAGGGACCGGCGACCCGCTTGTGGCGTCACCCGAAGGGGTCCGCCAGGTCGGCCTCGGCGAGGGGGACGGCGCCCTGGAGGGTCGCCTGCTCCACGGCCGCCCGGTCGCGCATGACGAACAGGTTGTGCCGCGGCTCGCTCCGGTGGAGGACGGCGTTCCTGAAGATGTCCTCCGGGTGGTCGGTGTACTTCCGGACGACGACGGTGAACGGCGTGACGTCCTCCACGACGACGAGGCCGTAGCCGTGGCGCTCGAGGAAGTGCTCGACGCCGTCGAAGTCCTCGGGAGGCACCTCGAAGCGGTACTCGTCGCCGTTGTAGTACCGCCGCAGGCGGTCGAAGACCGCGTCCTCCTCGAAGTACTGCTTGAAGACGAGGCGGTCGCCGTCCGGGAAGACGTTCACCCGCTCCGTGGAGGCCCGGCGGAACTCACCCATCGCTCCCGTCTACGGGTGTCAGGTAAATCAGTCTTCGCTCCGGAGGGGTCATCGCGTCGTTCGGTCAGCCCTCGATGGGCTCCCAGTCGGCGAAGATATCGCGGAACTCGCCGGCGCGCTCCGGGGCGAGCACGTGCGCCCACTCGACGCGCTGCTCGGGCGTGAAGCCCGGGCCGGTGTTCGCGCACTCCGCGTAGTAGACCGTGTCCTCCTTCGAGGGGTCGCCCCAGTTCGACCAGCCGTAGGGAGCGATGACCTCGCCGAGGTGGCAGTCGACGAAGACGGTGCGGGCGTGCTTCCCCCACGGCCGCCCGAGGTCGACGCTCCCCTCGTCGGCGTCGCCGTGGACGCGACAGTGCTTGAAGACGAGGCCGACGTCGTACTCGGGGAGGGTGTTCGCCGCCGTGACGTGGGAGGCCCCCTCGAGGCAGAAGACCTCACAGCGGTCGAACACCGCCGACGCGTCGCCGAAGACGAAGTCCGTCGTGCCCTCGACGTAGCAGTCCCGGAAGTACTGCCGGTTGCCGGACTCGCGGGTGTAGAGGGTGTCCTGGTGGCTCAGGAACCGGCAGTTGGCGTAGACGTGGCGGTCGCCCTCGGCGAGCAGCGCGACCTTCTGGGCGATAGGACGGGCGGTGTTCTGGAACGTCAGGTCGTACGCCCGGAACCCGTCGGCCAGGACGGTGACGCTCGCCGAGTCCGTCGTCCCGCCGGCGTCCTCGGCGTTCTCGTCCCAGGTGAGGACCGTCTCCGCGACGTCCTCGCCGACGAGGGTGACGTTCGACCGCTTGTCCCCCACCTCGAGCTGTTCCTTGTAGGTCCCGGCGCGGATGTACACGACGTACCCGGAGCCGTCCGTCGGCGAGTCGTCGATGGCGGCCTGGACGCTCTCGTAGTCGCCGTCGCCCGCGGCGTCGACCACCGCGTCGGCCGCGGACTCGGTCGGCGGGGACGGCGTCGGCGCCGCCGAGCGGGGTGTCATCGTCGGACGGGCCGACGTCCGCGGAGTCGTGGTGGTCGGGGTGGCGGTAGTCGTCGGGGCGGTCGCCGTCGTCGCGGTCGGCGTCGCCGTCGACGTCGGCGCCGCAGTCGTCGCCGTCGCGGTGGTGCTCGTCGACGGCGGCTCTGTGGTGGGCGCATCGCCACCGTCGCCCCCGCCGCACCCGGCGAAGCCGCCGAGCGTGCCCGCGGCGAGGGCTGCGAGGAATCGCCGCCGCGTGCGAGCGGGCGCCACGGGTCTGTCGGACATACCCCCGCTTCCGGGGGGGCCGACAAGTAGCCTGCGCTCGGAGCCCGGCGGGTGACGACCGCGCGACCGTCGACTCGCGGGCCCTCAGCGGTACAGCGAGACGTAGAGCATCCCGAACCCGACGATGAACGGGACGGTCTCGGCGACCTGGAAGAACGCCCCCGTCGTCTCCAGTTGCGTCGACATGGTCGAGAGCGCGGCGCCCATCGAGAGGAATGCGAAGCCGATGAAGGCCGACTCGAGTCGTTGACTCCCGTGCTGCCGGTAGGCCTGGAAGCTGAGGAGCGTCAGTCCGAGGGCGAGGGCGAAGAGCACGAGCCGCAACAGCATGAGCACGGCGAGCGTGACCGAAGCCATCGTCCGATACTCTCGGCTGGCGCACTTAACCGTTCGTCCGCTCAGTCCTCGCGTGAGTCGACGTGGAGGTCGTCCCAGAGCTGCGAGAACCGGTCGGGGAGGTTCTCCTCGCGGTAGATCTGGACGTCGTAGTCCGCGTCCTCGAGGGAGATTACCGTGCTGTTGAAGTTGCACTCGTAGCGCTTGTAGTGGTTCCCGTCGTCCGCGACCAGGGTTCGAGCCGTCACGAGGTCGTGCTCCTCGAGCACCTCGAGGCGGCGGTAGACGGTTGGCTGTGAGAGGTCGAGGGAATCCGACAGCTCCTTCGCCGACTGGGGTTCGCCGCTGAGTGCGGCGAGGATGGTGCGAGCGTGCTCGTCCCCGATGGTGTCGAGCACCTCCTCGATGGGCCGGTCGTCGTCCATCGAGTCTCCGTTACGACCCGACCACCATGAAGGCTTCCTCAGTCGCTGAGAACACCTATATAAAGGGACTCTCAGAACGGGAAGCTCCGGCTAGTTCGTTAAGGTATCCGAGTTCCTCGAACAAACCATGAGCGAGGGACAGCACACCGGGACGACCGACGACGGAGCTGGCAGGACGACTCTCGTCGCCCGCGGCGGGGACGCGCTCCTCGATCGGGCGGCCATGAACGGCGGCGACTGCCCCGTGACGCCCGAGTCCGGGGTGGTGTGGGTGACGACGGACGGCGCGGACGACGTGATCGACCAGGTGCGCGGGGCCGGCGTGATGCCCGCGAGCGTCGACGTCGTCTCGCTCGGCGAGTCGGTGCGCTCCGCGACCGCGGGGGCGAACGATCCGTGCTCCACGTCGGTTCCGTTCCGACCGACCGACCTCACGGTCCACGCCGTGGGGGATTCGGCCCGCCTCGACGACGTGGGGACGACCATCGTCGACTGCCTCGAGGCCATCGACGCCGCGGGACGTGACGCGGTGCTCGTGGTCGAGGACCTCGACGCGCTGCTCGACGCGAGCGGACCGGAGGCGACCTTCCGGTTCCTCCACGTGCTCGTCGGCCGGGTCGGAGCGAGCGACGGGTCCGCGGTCGTGGGATACGACCCGGACGCCACGGCGGTCGACGTGGCGTCGACCTTCGCCGTGCTGTTCGACGAATTGCGTCAGGCTCAGTAGCCGGTCCATTCGGACCCCCTCGCTCACCAACCCTTCTCGGTCCGCCCGCACGTCGACCGAACGCTGTCTCATCGCGCGTCGTCTCAGTCCCGTCGCGGGTCCATCGGTTCGTCGTGCGCCCGCCGCGCCGCTACCGCGAAGCCGGCGGTCGCGACGGCGATGAACCCCGCCGCGAGGTAGAAGCCCGCGGCCACCGACGCGAGGTCCATGGTCGCGCCGACGAGCACCGGTCCGACCACCTGTCCCACCTTCCACGAGACGGAGCGCAGCGACATCGCGCTCGCCACGGAGTCGTAGCGAGCGCCCTCGTCGACGAACAGCGACATGCTCGCGGGGAGGCGGATGGAGTCGGCGACGCCGATGACCGCGTACGCGCCGAACAGGGCGAAGAAGGGCGCACCGAGGGCCTGGGTACCGCCGAGGAGTTCGACGCGGACCGGCTCGACCGCGCCGCGAACCGCGCCGGCCACCGGAATGAGGGCCGTCCCGACGCCGTAGAGCAGCGCGCCGACCGCGACGAACCGGTAGGTCCCGTCGCGGCGGTCGGTGAGCGAGCCGACGAGCCCCTGGAGCAGCCCCTTCGTGAGCTTCCCGCCCGCGAGAATCCAGCCGATGGCGAGCGCCGAGATGCCGAACGACGTGCGCGCGTAGATGGGGAGGAAGATGATGACCGCCATCTTCCCGAAGCTGAAGGCGAAGCGAAAGCCCACGAGCGCGCGGAGCATCGGGAGTGAGAGCAGCGAGCGGAAGGTCTCGAGGCCGCCGTCTTCGGGGTCGGCGCTCCCGCCGGGGTCGTCGCGGAGGGCGACGGCCACGAGCACGAACGCCCCGAGCGTGATGGCGGTGAGCACGAGGTAGGGGACCGTGAACCCGTGGGCGAAGAGGAGGTAGCCGCCGACGAGGTCGCCGACCATCGAGGAGACAGCCGCGACCTGGTTGTACGACCCGAGCCAGCGGCCCTGCTCGTCGTCGGGGCTGATTTCGCCGACGACCGTGGCCCCGGTGATCCAGAGGATGCTCGCGCCGACCCCCTGGACCATGCGGATCAGGACGACGTGGACCGCGCTCTCGACGAAGACGAACCCGAGGAACACGCCGACGTTCACCAGGAAGCCGGCCAGCAGCCACCGCTTCGCGTTCCCCGTGTCGACGGTGCGGCCGAGCGGGAGGATGACGACCAGCTGGGTGAGGGCGAAGGCCGTCCCGAACAGCCCCTCGACGACGCCGGATGTCCGGAAGACGTCGGCGTAGAGCGCGAGCGCGATGAGGATGGTGGAGTACGCCTGGCTCCGCGCGAACGCCGTCCCGGCGAGGGCGAGGAACTCGCGGTCGCCCAGGAGCGCGACCGAGCGGAAGCGCGTCACGTGCCCCACTCGGTACCCGGCGGGGTGGCAAAACTCCACTGTTCGGCGGCGGGCAAAGCGGGTGGGTCGTCGGTCGCCGGCCCGGGTCGCAGACCGCACCGGGACCGGTCGCCGTGCACCGGGCCCCACGTTTTTCGGGGTCGAGGTCCTCGGGGCACCCGATGACGGACTCCGCGAGCACGCTCGGGCGGCTCTGGTCGCTCGTCACTCTGCCCGTCAGGCTCGCCGGGCGGGCGCTCGGCACCCTCGTCGCGCTCTGCCTGCTCGCGCTCGTGCCGGTGGTGGTCGTGTCGGCGCTGACGATGGCGTG
>JBDGTC010000006.1:0-8017 GCA_042217215.1 Halobacteriaceae archaeon | reverse complement strand
ACCGGAAAAGGCCTTTTATCAGTAGGCGAACATGTCTGTCGGTCCGCCGCCGGCCTAGAGCAGCGTGATGGCGTAGGCGAGCGAGGAGCCCACCATCAGGAAGACGAGGAGGAGCGCCACGACCTTCTGGGTGTCCATGGTCGGTGCTGTGCACCGCGGGGAGAAAAATCCGCCGGCGGTCTCCGGACAGTCGCGTCCCCGTGTGCGCTCGGTCGCCGACGGTCCGAACGGCGCGCACCGGGGTTGCCGTACGTCGTCGGGCCGTCAGGTGGCGAGCGCGTCGTCGACGAACGCGCGGATCTCCCGCCAGTAGGCGCGAGCCCGCTTCCGGTCCCGCTCGGAGAGTTCGACGAGCGGCGGCCTGACGCGGCCCCCGGTGAGCCCCTCGGCCTCGAGGGCGACCTTCAGTGCGGGGACGCTCGTGGCGTGGGGGAGCGTGTTCCCCTCGCCGGTCTCGGTGCGGAACCGCATGAACGGCGCCGCGACGTCGCGGATCTCTCGTGCCCGCTCGAGGTCGCCCCGCTCGAGGGCGTCGAAGAGTGCGCGTCCGAGCCGCGGCTCGACGTTGCCGATACCGGAGGCCATCCCGCTCGCGCCCTCGACGGCGAGGGGGACCGCGAACAGCTCCCCCAGGCCGTTGATCCACACCACGTCGTCGGCGCCGGCCGCGACGGCCTCGGCGAACAGCGGCACGTCCGGGACGGTCCACTTGATGCCGGCGACGCTCTCGAGTTCGGAGAGGGCGGCGACGAACGACGCCGACGGTTCGAACCCGCGGAGGTACGGGACGGTGGGCAGCTCGGTCGCGTCGCCGATTCGGCGATAGTGCTCGAGGAGTCCGTCCTCGTGGCGGAACGTGTGGTGCGGAGGCATCACCATCACGACGTCGGCACCGACCGCCTCGTAGCGTCGCGCGAGGTCCATCGCCGTCCGGGTGCTGCCCCCGGCGCCGGCGAGGACGACCGCCTCGCCGGGGAGCGCCGCGACGCTCGTCTCCGTCACCGCCACGCGCTCCTCGTGGGTGAGCGAGTGGTACTCGCTGACGTTCGAGGTCGCGAAGAAGGTCGAGACGCCGCGCCCGGACAGCCGCGCGGCGTTCGTAGCGAGCGCCTCGTGGTCGACGGCGAGGTCGTCGTCGAACGGCGTGACCAGGCCGGTGATGAGGTCAGCGAGTGCGTCGGCGACGGCGGGTGTGGCCATGGGGAGGTGAGCCGCTCGGCGCTGTTAACGGCTTCGTCGGGTGGGGTCGGGAGCCCGCCGTCGGGCGAGACCCCTCACGAGAGGGCGAACGCGTTCCCGATGTACCGCCGGGCGACCAGGTACAGCACCAGCGGCGGAGTCCCCATGATGATCGTCGCCGCCATCATCCGACTCCAGAGGATCTGTTCCCCGGAGTGGACCGTCTTGAACAGGGCGACCGGTGCGGTCTGTGGCCCGAGGTTGTTCGTGAGGATGTTCGAGAAGAGGAAGTCGTTCCACCCCGAGAGAAAGGAGAGGAACCCGACGGCGATGATCGCCGGACCGGCGAGCGGGAGGATCACCCTGAGGAACGCCTGGAACTGTGTAAGACCGTACACCTGCGCCGCCTCCTCCAGGTTGTTCGGGAGCCCCTCGAAGAAGTCGCGGAGGACCCACAGGGCGAACGGCGTGACGAACGCCTGGTAGGCGATCCAGAGCCCGGGAATCGTGTTGTACAGCCCGTACTCGAGCCACCACGACCGGAAGGGGATGACGAGGATGATGTAGGGGAAGAGGAGCGCGGTGATGATAACGTAGAAGCCGAGTTCCTTCCCCGGGAAGGACTTCCGGCCGAAGGCGTACGCGCCGGGGATCGTGATCAGGAGGGAGAGCACGGCGGTGCCGCCCCCGACGATGAAACTCGTGAAAAGGGGGCCACCCATGTCCGCGAACGCGCTCGTCCAGGGTTCGAGCGTGGGGTTGCGCGGGATGAGGTAGAGGCTCCCGAAGATGGCCTGCGAGGACTTGAACGAGGAGAACACGACGATGAGGTACGGGAGGATGATGACGAGTGCGAGGAACCAGATCATCCCGTAACTCGATATCGTCCAGAACCAGTCCGCCGCGGTCCGCTCTCTCGTCATGCCGGACCACCCCGCTGACGCTGGAACTCGCGGATGAACACGTACGAGAACCCGATGGTGAGCGCGAACATGATCACGCCGATCGTGAACGCCAGCCCGTAGTCGCCCTGGCTCAACGTGAAGCGATAGAGGAGGATGGCCAGCACCGAGGTCTGGTACCCCGGTCCGCCCTGTGTCATCTGCAGGGGCTGGGAGACCTTCACCAGGTTCCGGATGATGCGGATGCTGATCGCGATGAGGATGGCGCTCTTCATGTGGGGGAGGGTGACGTACCGGAACCGCTGGAACCGGTTCGCCCCGTACATCTTCGCCGTCTCGAAGTGCTCGTCGGGAATGCTCTGGATCGAGGCGATGAAGATGAGGTACATGAACTGCCAGTAGGTCCACGCCCCGACGAGCGTCACGACCGTGATCGCGGACGAACCGTTGATTCCCCAGTAGATCGGCTTGGCGATGATCCCCCAGCTCTGCAGCCACCCGAAGATCGGCCCGAAGTTCGGGTTGAGAATGTACAGCCAGATCGTCCCCGTGACGACCGGGGGCATCGTGTAGGGGATGAGGAAGATGCCGTCCGCGAGCCGGTCCAGCCGCTGGAGTTTCCGGACGGCGAGGGTGGCAGCCAGCGCGAGCGCCAGCTGCATGATCGTCATCGTCATGTAGATGAGCGTGGCCTTGAGGGAGGTGTAGAAGGTGTCCCAGTTCAGGACGTACCGGTAGTTGCCAAGGCCGTTCCAGGTCACCTCCCCGAACGCGGGCCACACGTGGAGGCTCATCCAGACCCCACGGAGGAACGGGAACCAGACCACAAGCAGGAGGAAGAGGAGCGTCGGCACGAACAGCAGATACGAGAACCAGTGCTTCTGGAGGGTTGTCCGGACCTCGCGGTACGTCTCAGCGGGCCGGGCGAGCCGCGTGAAGTGTTCGAGCAGCATCGATCGGGTGGGTACGGTGGCCGGTCAGGTTGGGGCCCCGTCATCAGCGTGTTCGGACGTCACGACCCTCCGACTCCCGGGGGCGGATCCTACCGGCCGAAGACCTGCTCACGGATCCGCTGTGCGGCCACGTTACAGGCCTCCTCCGGGCTCCGCTCCCCGGTCATCGCCTGCTGGAAGATCGGCCCCGGGATGTTGTACTGCACCGCGGCCATATCGGGGAAGGCCTGCCAGCCGAACTCCGAGCCCTCGGCGATCTTGATGCCGGCGTCGACGGCGTTGTTGGAGAGTGATTCCATCATGCTCCAGGCATTGCGGTTGAACGGCAGGAGCCCCCACTTCGTGAACGCCTGTTTCTGGATGTCGGCGCCCAGCATCGTGTTCATGAACTCGATCCCGGCCTGCTTCTTCTTCTCCCATTTCGAGTCCGCCATGTTCGGCGGTTGGACCCCGAGTGCCAGGGCCGTCGCGTTGAACTCGCCGCGGAACCCGGACTCGCCCTCCCAGCTCGCCCCGTACCGCAACGTCCCCTGCTCGAGGAGGTCGGGAGCGAGGTTCTGGAAGAGCCCGTAGTTGAGCATCCCGACCTGGCTCATGCTGGCAGTCCCGTTCGCGAGCAGCCGACACGCGTCCTCGTCGGACGTGGTGGCGGAGTTCTCCGCGGAGAGTCCCATCTCGCGGTAGATCTCCACCTGACGACGGAGCGACGTCTTCCACGCGTCCGAGTCCAGCCAGGTGTCGGTCCAGTCCTTGTTGACGTAGAGTCCCTGCTCGCCACCGATCTGGTGGGCCCAGGTCGGCGAAATCTCGTCCATCAGGTCGCCGGGGGCACCGTGGACCTGGAATCCGACGTCCCCCGGACCGTCGTTCTGGAGTGTCTGGGCGAGGGTGATGAGCTCGTCGTAGTTCGTCGGCGGGAAGTCGGACTCGATGTCGAGGCCGGCCTCCTGGAAGTGGTCGGCACGGGCGACGAACGGCTCCTGCATCACGAACCCGAGCAGCGCCGTCTTGAGCTTCTCCCCGCTGAACCCACGGTAGATGTTCCGGACCACCGGCTTCGCCCACTCTGTCCCGGACACGATCTCGTCGTCCATCTGGTCGAGGACGTTGCCCCACGGCGTCGCAAACCCGCCGTCGATGAGCCCCCCGATGCGCGATGGTGCCGTCTGGTACAGGGTCGGGATCTGTCCCGCCTCCATCCGCTGCCGCCAGTTGCCGTTCTAAACGTTGGAGACCGTCTCCTTGATCCACTCCACGGTGTTTCCGGTCCGTTCCTCGTACTGGTTGATCGTCTGCTGAAGGAACTGCTCGGCGACCGACGACTGGCCCTGGAGCGTGGTCCAGAGCGTGATGGTCGTCCCCGTCGTGTCACCTTCGCCCCCGGTGAGACTGCTGCATCCGGCGAGGCCGGTCGCACCAGCGGCGCCGAGTCCCTTCAGTGCACGCCGACGCGAGGTGCTGACCAGGTGGTTGTTCGAGTCGACCCCAGCCGAGCCTACCTCCGCTGCGTGACCCATAGTCTCCACCTCCGGGGGAATTCATCATAAATGTTGTTGAGGGTCGGATCGCGAGCGGGCCGTCTGCCGCCGGAGCGCGTCTCTCCCGCCCGCGTTCGCGGGGGTCAGGCGACGCGCTCGCCGTCGGCGTCGAAGAGCCAGACGTGCGAGCGTTCGAGGTCGACGGGGACCCGTTCCGTGCTCGCGTCGACGGCGCCCTGTCCGACGATAGCCGCCAGGTCGATGCCGTCAGCCGAGAGGTAGAGGGCGTCACGGTCGCCGTGTGGCTCGACCAGTTCGAGTGCGGCCTCGAATCGCGACGTCCCGCCGTCGATGACGAGGTTCTCCGGCCGGATGGCGAGCGTCAGCTCCTCGCCCTCGCTCACGTCGGCCGTCCGGGCCCGTTCTCCCGTGAGCGACACCTCGAAGAGGTCGGTCTCGACGGTCAGACCGTCCCCGGTTCCGGTCACCCGGCTCTCGAACGTGTTGATCGACGGCGAGCCGATGAACGTCGCCACGAAGAGGTTCTGGGGGTCGTTGTAGATCTCGTAAGAGTCGCCCACCTGCTGGATGCGGCCGTCCTCCATGACGACGATCTTGTCGCCGAGCGTCATCGCCTCCTCCTGGTCGTGGGTGACGAACACCATCGCCGTCTCGAGCTGCCGCTGGAGGCGCTTCACCTCGGTCCGCATCTGGTCTCTGAGCTGGGCGTCGAGCGCGGAGAAGGGCTCGTCGAGCAGGAACGCGGCCGGCTCCATCACCATCGCCCGGCCGAGGCTCACGCGCTGTTGTTGCCCCCCCGAGAGGGCGGAGGGCTTCCGGTCGAGGAGGTCAGCGATGCCGAGCATCTCCGCCACCTCGTCGACCCGGTCGTTCTTCTCCACACTGGGGAGGTCGGTCTTCATGTCCAGCCCGAACCGGATGTTCTCCCTGACGGTCATGTGGGGGAAGAGGGCGATGCTCTGGAAGACGAACGTGAGGTCCCGGTCCTTGGGCTTGTGGTCGGTCACGTCGACGCCGTCGATGCGGACCTCCCCCTCGTCGGGTTGCTCCAGCCCCGAGATGATCCGGAGCGTCGTCGTCTTGCCACACCCCGACGGGCCGAGGAAGACCACGAACTCGTCGGTAGCCACGTCGAGAGAGATGTCCTCGGCGGCGACGATCTCACCCTGGTTGTAGGTCTTCCGGATGTCGCGGAGCTCGATGCGGCTCTCCGACGCCTCGTCGATTCGCTCGGCCTCACCCCCGGCCTCGTTGACGGCCATGCCCCAGTATCGTCACGATCGATACTAAAGGTTGGTCCCGGGTTCAGCCCTCGCGGTCGATCGGTGGTTCCATCGGGTAGCCCCGCCCCTCGTAGTCGAACCCGCCGAGTTCGTTTCGCTCGAGGTCAGCCGACTGTGGGGCGGCGTAGTAGGCCCGGATCTCCTCGATGAGGCCGGTCTCCGGCTCGAACTCGTACCACTCGTCGCCCCGGAGCACGGTCCCGTCGCTCGTCTTGAAGTGGGTCCACTCGATGACCGCTCGCGCGGAGTCGGGCTCCGTGAGCACCGTGTCGACCGTCCACACCGACCCGATCTCGGAGACCGCCTCGGCCCACCGCTCGCCGATGACCTTGCCCCCTTCGAAGGGACCGCGGTACATCCCCGGCGGGAAGTAGTGGACGCCGTCCTCGGTGAAGAAGGAGGCGATCGCCTCGGCGTCGCCCGCGTTGCACGCCTCGAAGTACGCCCGGATCGTCTGCTCCATCGCCTCGGCCGTGAGCTCGTCTCCCGTCATGGACACCCCGACCGAACGTCGTCGTCGGGGCGTAAAGATGTGTGCCCGGCGGGTCTGCCCGGGCGGGAGGCTTTTCACCGACCTTGGCGTCTACCACGCATGGCGACGACGGGGAGTGACGACGGCGACCACGGAGAGACGGCGCGGATGCACGTCGGCTTCCGCACCCGGGCGTTCACCGAGGAGCGCCTGCGCTACATCCGGCAGCTCGGGGTCGAGAGCGTCTTCCTCGATCACTCGGCGGTCGAGGAGGAGCCCGACGAGTTCATCGACAACACGGGGGCGGGGGACCTCGACCGCATCGTCCTCGACGGGGACACGATACCGAGCGTCGAGGAGCTCGTCCACGCCCGGACGAAGGTCGAGGAGCACGGCCTCCGCCTCGAGGGCATCCACTCGCTGCCGTACTCGGTGTACGGCGACATCATGTTCGGCCGCGAGGGACAGGCCGAGCAGATCCAGCGCATCACGGACCTCATCGAGAACATGGGGCGGGCCAAGATCCCCATCCTGGGCTACCAGTGGAATCCCCGCGGGCTGGTCCCGATGCGGACCACCCGCTCGAAGCGGATCCGGGGCGGCGCTCGCGCCACCGGCTTCGACGTCGATGACGTGGCGGACCCCGAAGCACCCCTCGAGTCGGCGGACGAGGAGTACTCGGAGTCGGCGTTCTGGGAGCGCTACGAGACGTTCCTCGAGTCGATCCTCCCGGTCGCGGAGCGACACGGGGTCCAGCTGGCGGTCCACCCGGCCGACCCGCCGGTGCTGGAACAGGTCGGTGGCATCCCCCGGCTGCTGCGGGACTTCGAGACGTTCAAGAAGGCGATGGAGCTGGTCCCGAGCGACAACCACGGGCTGAAGCTCTGCCTGGGCTGCTTCTCGGAGATGGGCGAGGACGTCCGCGAGGTCATCGAGTACTTCGGCGAGCGCGACGAGCTGGTCTTCGTGCACTTCCGCGACGTCTCGGGGACGATGCCCGCGTTCCACGAGACGTTCATCGACGAGGGGAACTTCGACGAGTACGACGCGCTGCGGGCCCTCCACGAGGTCGGCTACACGGGCGCGCTGCTGCCCGACCACGTCCCGCGCATGGAGGGCGACTCCCAGTGGGGCCACCGCGCCAACGGGTTCACGGCCGGCTACATCCGGGGGATGCTCCGGGCGCTGTACCACGACGACTGAGAGCGGGGTCGCCCGCCCGACGTGGAGCCGTTTCGAACTGGACGAAGGTCTACGCGTCCTGGGCGGAATATCGCCCGGGGGCGCGTCCGCTAGTGCGGCACCGAGATTGCGACGGAGGGGCCTACCCGAGAACGCTCCACCCATGGAGTCAGCGGCACTGGCGGCTCCGGAGCTGTACACGGATATCGCCGACGGACGGTGCTCGGCGCATCGCCAATCGAGATATTCTGCAAGCCCGTGGAACGACGCGAGGCGGTTGTTGGTTACGCGCTCGTTGCGCCCCCGCCAGGGTTCAATCTCGTCTGAATCGGCACGCTGGTCGCGCTGACTGTCCGTCGGTGCCGGAGCGATCTGTCGCCGAGCGAAGCGAGGCGTTCTCCCCGCGCGACAAGCGGGAGCGCGCGGCTCTTTTTGGCGTAGCGTTTTGCGAGGAGTGGTGCGCCGGAGGGGCACCCGACGAGTTAAACGGTACGTGGGTTCGGGCGGATTTGAACCGCCGGCCTCCTCCATGTCAAGGAGGTGTCAT
>JBDGTC010000126.1:0-8043 GCA_042217215.1 Halobacteriaceae archaeon | reverse complement strand
CCGAACAGCGCCGGGAACAGCTTCACCGTCGCCACCGCCGCGAAGAGCGCGCCGGCCAGGGTCTCCCGCCGCCTGCGGGACCAGCCCCGCACCGGCGCCGGCGCCGCCGCGGGCTCGAGCGCCAGCGCGCCCGCGGCGAGACCAGCCGCCAGCACGAGGTTCACCTGCCCCATCACGAGCGTCGACGCCGCGGAGAACGAGCCGAGGGCGTAGGCGTACAGGAGTAAGCGGGTCCGCCGGGACGCCCCCGCACCGTCACTGGTCCGGAAGGCCGCCACCGTCCGGACGAGGAGCCGGCCGAGCGCCAGCCCCGCCGCGAGGCTCACGACGGTCTGGAGGGCGTACGCCGCGGTGGTGCCACCGAGCAGGCCGAACGGGGCCATCGCGAGGAGCACCAGCGGCGGGTAGAGGAAGTGGAAGTTCGAGAGCCCGGGCGGCGTGACGGCGTAGGGCTGGCCACCCTCGAGGAGCGCCCGCGCGGCGTGGTAGTAGACGTCGGTGGCGACGCCCACCTGCACGGGCTGCTCGACGGCGAGGAGGGCGCCGCTCGCGAGGCCGTTGACCACCCCGACGGCGAGCACCGCGTCGGCCCACCGGTCGCCGTCAGTCACGGCGCACGCGGACCACGACGGTCCCGGCGGCGAGGTCGCCCAGGCGGCGGTCGTACTCGGTCGCGACCATCGAGGCGAGGCCGACGGCGTACCCCGCCGGGAGGAAGTCGATCGGCCGGATGAGGTTGCGGATCAGCGACCGCCGGAAGCCACACGGCCGGCCGTTCATCCGCACGACGCCCAGCCCGAGCACCAGCTTCCCGACGGTCTGGCCGCGCCGCCCCTCGAAGTAGACGTAGTAGCCGAGCACGGCGCCGGTGCCGGCGGCGACGCCAGTCCCGAGCGAGCCCATGCCGCCCGCGAGGCCGGTGACGACGACGCCGACGGCGACGGCGACGACGGCGTCGATGGCGGCGGCGACGCCCCGCCGCAGGTACAGTTCCGTCCGGGGTCCGTCGGGTCGTTCCATCGCCGGAGAGGGGTGGCGGGGGACCAAAGGGCTTATGCGGTGGAGCTCGGAGTGGCGGGGTATCTCGGGGAGTGCTCGGTGGGGATGTGAACCAGCGTACGACGGTCCTGCTCGCTCACTGCTCGCGGCTCGCTTCGCTCACCGTCGCCGGCGCAGGGCGCCGGCTGCCTGCGAGGTCGAAGACCTCGCTCCGCTCGCTCGTTCCGGGGCCTCCCTGCGGTCGGCCCCCGTGCCGCTCGTTGCGCGGGCGTTGGACTCGTCTGGTTCAACTCCCTGGTCCTCGCACATACCCGCAGCTCCTCACTATCGTTCGTCGCTGCGGGATAGTGCTCGGTGAGGGATTTGAACCACGCCGAGACGGTCCGGGGTGCTCGCTCCCTCCGGTCGCTCCGCTCCCGGGCTGCGACTCGTCTGGTTCAAATCCCTGTTCCTCGCACACCTGCGGCTCCTCACTCCGTTCGTCGCCGCAGGAGTGCTCGGTGAGGGATTTGAACCCCCGTCCTCGGCTGTCTTCCCGACAGAGCCGAGCTCCGCCGGCCGAAAGGCCAAGATGATTGGCCGGACTACACCAACCGAGCGCAGACGGTCGTGGTCGCCGGTCGAATTTAACTCTTTTCAAGCGGGACGCGGCGAGGCGGCGACGGCGGCGGGTCGCCGCGACGGGACCCGGCTCCACTACGCCGTCGTCGTCAGGTACACCGCGAGGACGGCGAACGCGACCCCGAGCCCGTGACGGACGGAGAGGGTCTCGTTCAGGAAGACCACCCCGATGAGCGAGCTGGTCACCAGGAACATCCCGAACACCGGGGTGACGACGCTCACCGGGCCGAGGTGGAGCGAGTGGTAGTACGCCAGGATACCGACGGCGAGGCAGACGCCGGCGCCGTAGACGTACGGCGCCCGCGGGCCGGTCAGCGCCTCGCCGAGCTCGCCGGTGTGCCCGCCCGCGAGCACCATCGCGCCCGCCGCCGCGACGAGGACCCCGTTCGTGACGAACGCGAGGACGTCGCTCGGCACGTCCTCGGAGGCCACACGGACCAGCGGCGGCACGAAGCTGTAGGCCGCGAGGGCGAGCAGCGCGTACGGGAGGTAGCCGAGGGTCACTCCTCGCGCGCCACCCCTGTGTCTCGCCGTGCGCGCTCCTCCTCCTCCTCCTCTTCCTCCTCGGCGTCCGCCTCGCCCTCGCCGTCGCTGCGGCGCTTGAGGTCGATCTGGTAGTGCTCCAGCACGTCGCGGCCCAGGAGCAGCGGGTAGTTCATGTGGCTCCGGTCGGCGAGGCTCGCCGCGACGGTGTGTCGGTCGCCGGCGACGCCCACCACCACGTCCACGACCGGGCGGGACTGCCCGGCGCTGGCACTCCCCGAGCGGACCGTGGTGATGGCGCGGATGGGCCCCGCGCCGATCTCGGCCGCGAGTTCGGTGTCGATGCTGGTCCGGGACGCGCCGGTGTCGGACTTCGCGACGACGCGCTCGGTGCCGGTCGTCCCCGAGACGAGCACCTCCTCGGTGAAGCCGACGACCTGGCGCTCGCCGGTGCCGACCCGGCGGGGCGAGGGGGCGTTGTGGGGCCGGGAGTCGTCGAACTCCGCGGCGAGGGCCTCGACGCGGTCGCGGTCGACCGCGCCGCCCCCGCGCTCCACGCCGAGCGCGGCGATGTACGGTGCGGGGCTGTGGCCCGTCGCGCGGAAGAGCCCCCGGAAGCCCGCCGTGGGGTTGCACTCGAGGACGTACCAGCCGGCCTCGCCCTCCACGAGGTCGACGCCCGCGTAGTCGAGTCCGATGGCCTCGGCCGCCTCGAGGGCGAACTCCCGGGCCTCCGCCGGCGGGTCGGCCGCCTCGACGTCGCCGCCGAGCGCGACGTTGGTGCGCCAGTCGTTCTCGGGGGCGTAGCGCCGCATCGCCCCGACGATCTCGCCGTCGACGACGTACACGCGCAGGTCGCTGTGTCGCTCGGCGTCGCGCTCGATCATCTCCTGGAGGAAGGCGTACCGGTCGCCGATGGCCGAGGAGAGCTCCTCGTCGGCACCGACCTTCCACGTCCCGCCGCCGTGGGTTCCGATGGCGGTCTTGTACACCGCCTCCGGGCCGAACTGGGCGCGGCGCTCGTTGAGCCGCCGGTCGTCGAGCGCGAGCAGCGCGTCGGGGACGCGCACGCCCCGCTCGGCGACGGCCGCCGCGGCCGCGAACTTGTGGAGCGCGGTCATCACCTGTCGCGGGCGGTTCGCCATCGGGTGGGTGCGCTCGAACACCTCCGCGAGCCCGAGCAGTTCGGAGGTGTGCTCGGTGTTCGAGAGGAGGAGGCGGTTGAGCACGACGTCGACGTCCGGCTCCACGGAGACCCGGCCGTCGGTGATGTCCACGACGGTGTTCTCCCTGCGGAGCCAGTACGGCTCGTGGCCGAGCGCGTCGACGGCGTTGCAGATGGCCTTGGTCTCCTTGCTGCTGTGGAGGCTGAGCACCCCGACGCGGACGGGGTCGTCCGCGCCCGCCCCGTCCCCAGCGGTGACTGACCCGCCCGTCACGGGGACCGGCCCCCGTCGAGTGCGGTGGTCGGCGCCGTGCGTGACCGGCGGTCGCGGCCCTCGGTAGTCGTCATGGAGTGTCCGACCGTCGCTGTGACAAAAACTCTGTGCACTGTGTGGCGGTCCGTCCTGCCCGGGGACGTATGTACCCCCTCGCCAAAGGACACCCCATGGCCGGCGACGAGACCGGGGCCGACCCCGAGCCGCTCACGTACGACGGCGGCCGCGTCGACCCCGGCGAGCGACAGGACCTTCGGTACTCGATCAGCGAGACCTACCTCGGCGACCCGGTGCGCATCCCCGTCACGGTGGTGAACGGCGAGCACGCGGGACCGACCGCCGTGCTGACCGCGGCCTCCCACGGCGACGAGCTCAACGGCATCGAGGTGGTCCGCGAGGTGGCCGCCGAGTGGGACCTCTCCGGCCTCCACGGGACGCTGCTCTGTCTCCCCGTGCTGAACGTCCCCGGCTTCCTCTTCCAGCAGCGGTACCTCCCGGTGTACGACCGCGACCTCAACCGATCGTTCCCGGGGTCGGCGGACGGCACGAGCGCGAGCCGCATCGCCAGGCAGATCTTCGACAACTTCGTCGCGCCCGCGGACGTCGGCATCGACTTCCACACCTCCACCCGCGGGCGGACGAACATGCTCCACGTCAGGGCCGACGTCGCCGCGCCGGGCGTCGAGCGACTCGCCCGCGCGTTCGCCTCGAACCTCATCATCGACGGCGGCGCCGCCGACGGAACCCTCCGAACCGCCGCGACCGAGGCCGGCGTGCCGACGATCACCGTCGAGATGGGCGAGGCCCACCGGTTCCAGCGCGACCTCATCGACGACGCGCTCGCCGGCGTCGCGAGCGTCCTCGCGGAGTACGACATGCTCCCCGACGAGCCGGTGGGGTGGCCGGGGTGGCGCACCGTCATCGACAGCGACCAGAAGACCTGGCTGCGGGCGGACGTCGGCGGCATCGTCGAGCAGCACGTCGGCGCGGGCGAACTCGTCGCCGAGGGCGACCTGGTCTGCACCATCGCGAATCCCTTCAAGACCGAGCGGACCCGGGTCGACGCGCCCTTCGACGGACTGCTCGTCGGCGTCCTCGAGAACCCCGTCGTCTACCCGGGCAACCCCCTGTGTCACGTCGTGGAACTCGACGCCGACACCAGGCGGGCGTTCGAGGCCCACCGCGCCGCGCGCGAGACGGTCAGCTGAGCCTGACCGGGGCCCGGAGACTAGCGAACGTTCGCCGGAAATCGCCGGGCGCGGCCCCAACGATGGCAACTTCTATGTGCGGGCGCGTCGCAGCCTCGAAGCATGTCACAGACGCACGACCGGGGCCTCATCGAGGACCCCGGCCGGTGGACGGAGTTCGCGCCCGGGATGTGGGCGTGGCTCCTCCACAAGTTCACCGGCTGGGTGCTCGTCGGCTACCTCTTCACCCACATCGCGGTGTTGAGCACCTCGCTTTCGGGCGCGACGGTCTACAACTCCACGATTCAGGGCCTGGAGAGCCTGGTGGTCGTGCGCGTGCTCGAGGTGGGCCTCCTCGCGGTAGCGGTGTTCCACATCCTCAACGGGGTCAGACTCCTCATGATCGACGTCGGACTCGGCCTCGACGCACAGGACAAGAGCTTCTACGCGTCGCTGGTGCTCACTGGGGCCATCGTGGTCGCCAGCGTGCCGACCTTCCTCGCGGGGGCGATCTGAGATGGCGAGTGACACCGACGTCTCCACGACCGACCCCTCGGCGACGCCGAACGACCCCCGGCGGCGGTACTCCTCGTTCGAGCCCGGGACGTGGACGTGGCTCCTCCAGCGGGTCACCGCGGCGTTCCTCGTCGTCGTGCTCGCCTTCCACTTCTTCCTGCTCCACTTCGTGAACCACGCCGCCGAGATACAGTTCGCCGCCTCGCAGTACCGGATGCAGCAGGTCGGCTACTACGCCACGATGGTCGCCTTCCTCGCGACGGCGACGTTCCACGGGGTCAACGGGGTGTACAACGCCCTCGTGAACCAGGGGCTCTCGGGGACGCCGCGACGCGTCGCGAAGTGGGTCCTCGTCGTCGCCGGCGTGGCGCTCGTCGTCCAGGGGATCAGGGTCGCGAACGCGATGGCGGGGATCTGACATGAGCACGGACGCACCCGACACCACCGAGGCGGCAGCGGCGGGCGAACAGGCGACCGAGGCCGGCGAGGCCGCGGACGCGTCGGCCGGCCCGGACCACCAGGCGCGCCGGATGGCCGAGAAGGCCTCCCGCCGGGCGGCGCGCGAGGAGGCCGCGGCCGCCGGGGAATCCGAACCCGCGGGCGAGACGGTCCGCCTCAAGGTGTTCCGCTACGACCCCGAGGTCGAGGCGAAGGCGGAGACCCGCTTCGACACGTTCCACGTGCCCGTCGAGCAGGGGATGACGGTGCTCGACGCCCTCATCCACGCCCGCGACGAGTACGACCCGACGCTCACCTTCCGGCACTCCTGTCGGCAGGCCGTGTGTGGCTCCGACGCATTCCTCGTCAACGGTCGACAGCGACTCGGCTGCCAGACGCAGATCGCGGACCTCGACTGGCCGGTCCGCGTCGAGCCACTCCCCCACCAGGACGTCGTGAAGGACCTCGTCGTCGACATGGAGCACTTCTACGACCAGATGGCGGCGGTCGAGCCGTACTTCCAGACCGACGACCTGCCCCCGGTCGAGGACCTCGAGGAGCAACACCAGACTCGCGAGAACAGAGAGAAGATCAAGATGTCCACGCGGTGCATCTGGTGTGGCGCGTGCATGTCCTCGTGCAACATCGCCGCGGGGGACAACGAGTACCTCGGCCCCGCGGCCATCAACAAGGCCTACCGCTTCTACATGGACGACCGCGAGGGCGAGACCCAGCGCGAGCGCCGGATGGAGGTCATCGCGGAGAACCACGGCGTGTGGCGCTGTCAGACCCAGTTCTCCTGCACCGAGGTGTGCCCGAAGGACATCCCGCTCACCGAGCACATCCAGGAGCTCAAGCGCGAGGCCGTCAAGTCCAACCTGAAGTTCTGGTGACGCCGTCCGGCGAGCCGACTCCGCTCCCGGGAGCGCGCCGACGTCTCTCCATTCCCGCCGCCGCACAACTGTCTGCAACGGTCCACAACGGTCGGAAGCAGACCGGGACGACCCGCAAATCCCCGCCACGGAGTTCCCCATTCAACTGGCCGGCCGCCGTGGACCTGCAGCGAAGGGACGCGGGGGCCAGTTCGCCGTCACCGTCGCCACTCACCCGACTCCGTCGTGGCCAGCGTTCCCACCGCGGAGACCATACTGTCACGCACACAGCTCAGAGCGGTCGTCCCCGCGGCCGTCGTGGTCGCGTCAGTCGCCGTCGGGTCGGTGGCGTTCGCGGGGACGACGAGTGCCGCGGCGAACAACCTCGCGGTCGAGAATAGCCAGCCGGTCGCGGGCGGCGGCACGATCGTCGTGTCGACGCTCGTCTCGGAGGCGCGCGCGACCTGCGAGGACGGGGTCTGCCGCATCGTCCTCCCGAAGCGGGAGAACCAGCGCCGCCGGACCATCGCCTTCCAGTGACCGGCCGGTGACGGGTCGCTCCGGGCCGCCCCGTCGGGTCGGACCGACGGCCGCGGCGGTCTCCGGGGGCCCGGTCGCGACGGACCAGCCTCGCGAGTGGCGGCTCGTGGCGTGCCGACGCGTCGGGTACGTAACTAGCTGCGCCGACTTTTGCCCGCGGCCGTGTAACGTCGGACGTCACTCGCCGCGGTGAGCGAGGTCCCCACGATGGCGCGCCCAGACCGAGGCTCCGACCGGGGAATCGTCTGTAGCCGCTGCGACGTGCGCATCGACTGGCAGCGCGCGGCCACGGTCTCGTACCGCGAGCCGATCGGCGACGACGGCGCCGAGGGCGACATCAGGGTGAACGCGCGGCAGACCAGGTACCTCTGTGAGGACTGTCGCCGTCGACTCCACGAGTTCTTCGGCACCGGCGGTGACGACCCGCGGTACTGCGAGTGAGGTGTCGAGTCACGCCCCGTCTCCCGGGCGTAACCGCAGCTTCAAGTCATCCCTGTTCGAAGCCCCGGCAAGACATGCACGAACACGACGTGCTCGTGGTCGGTGGCGGCGGCGCGGGGCTCCGGGCCGCCATCGCCGCTCACGAGGAGGGTGCGGACGTCGCCATCGTCTCGAAGCTCCACCCGGTGCGCTCGCACACCGGCGCGGCAGAGGGCGGCATCAACGCCGCGCTCCGCGAGGGCGACGACTGGCGCGACCACGCCTACGACACGATGAAGGGGTCGGACTACCTCGGCGACGCGCCCGCCATCGAGACCCTCTGCCAGGACGCGCCGGAGGACGTCATCCGCCTCGAGCACTGGGGGATGCCCTTTTCCCGCGAGGAGGACGGCACCGTCTCCCAGCGCCCCTTTGGCGGCCTCTCCTTCCCGCGGACCACCTACGCCGGCGCGGAGACCGGCCACCACCTGCTCCACACGATGTACGAGCAGGTCGTCAAGCGCGGCA
>JBDGTC010000060.1:0-8095 GCA_042217215.1 Halobacteriaceae archaeon | reverse complement strand
AGGGCATCACCGAGCAACGCGAGTGGCGCTTCCAGTGCCAGGGATGTGGCCGCGAGTTCGACGAGCACCACGACCGGTGTCCGATCTGCGGGACGGACCTCGCGCGCAAGAACCCGAACTGAGCGCTCGGTCCCCGTCCTCGCATTGCACCCTCACCCCGCGACCTCGGTGTACATCACGGCGAAGGCCACCGCGTCGTACCCGCCGTGCACCAGCGCGACGACCACGAGGTTCCGCGTGTGCGCGTACAGCGCGCCCAGCACGACGGAGAGCACGAAGACCACGCCGAGGGTCCCCGCGAGCGCGGGGGGCGCCGCGTCGCCGTAGGGGACGACGTGGACGGCGGCGAAGACCGCGGACGCGACGAGCACCCCCGGAACGACGCCGAGGTCCGCGGTGGTGGTTCGCTGGACGACGTTCCGGAAGAGGAGTTCCTCGCCCGGGCCGACGAACAGCAGGCTCCCGACCGCCAGCGGGCCGAGCATCGCGGGGTTCCGCGCGGCGTACTGCTGGATCGAGTGTGCGGCGAAGGGCACGCCGACCGCCTCCGCACCGTAGTTCACCGCGAGCAGGCCCAGGACACCCGCCACGACGAGTGCGCTCTCGCGGAGCGTCGGCACGCGGACGTCGAGGCCCGGCGCGTCGCGGTCGGTCGTCAGGCGGTAGCCCCCGGCGAGAGTGACCGCACCGAGCAGGACCGCGAGCTGCCCGCTCACCTGCCACGCGGCGGTCGCCCGGTCCGTGACGCCGGTCGCGTCGAGCAACAGGACCTGCCAGACGGCGATGAGCAGGTAGCCGAAGCCGCCGAGGTACACCGCCCGCACGAGTGCGCGTGCCCACGTGTGCGTGGACGGTTCGGTCGTTCCCGGTCGACCGCCCTCCGCCTCCATGTCCCCGGGTTCCGCCCGCCCGCCCATAGGTCCCCCGGACCGCTTCGTTGCACGCCCGGTCGGCACCGACTCCGCCGCTCCCCCGCGACCTGCTCGCGCCGAGTGGCAAGGCGTTAGTCGCCCGCCCCGGAACGGGGATCGATGGCAGCGTCGGCCGACCGACCGGGCCCGCCGGACGCCGAGCCCCCCGCGTACCGCGGCGTCTTCGGGGCGTTCCCGTACGCGGCGCGCGCGACGGACTCCTGGCTCCTCCGGGCGTACGTCGTCGCCGGCGTCCTCGTCGCGGTGCTCGTGACGGTCCTCCTCGTGCTCGGGCTCGTCGTCCTCGTCGCCGCGACGGCGGGCGTGCGCGGCGGATCGCTCACGCTCTCCCGCGCGTTCTACCTGGTGGTCCTCCTCGGCGTCCTCGTGCCCCTGACGGCTCCCGTGCTCCTGGTCGCACGTCGGCTGCGCCGCGGCGGGTCGACCCGGCGGTACGACGCCGCGATGGGGGTCGCAGGCTTCGGCGTCGTCGTCTCGCTGTACCTCGCGGTCCTGATCTCCGCGCCGCCGTCGGCCCGTGACCCCCCGCCCGCGGCCGTCGCGCCGGTCGTGGAGGCGCTCTACGCGCTTCCGCCCGTCGCGGCCCTGGTCCCGCCCGTCCTCGCTGCCGGGCTCGTCGCGGTCCTCCACCGGCTCCTCGGCTGACGTGTGAATCGGCCGCCGCGCCGAGGCGTAACGCCCACCTGTCCGCGGGCACTCCGGCCGGCCGTGACGGAGACGTACCTCGTGACCCACGCCGACGAGGCGAGCGCGGTGGTCCGGGACGTGGCGACCGCACAGGTCCACACGCTCGCCGGGCACCCCGACCTCGTGGCGGGGGAGGTCCTCGAGGCTGACCTCTCGCCCGGACCGGCGGGCGTGACCTGGACGGTCGAGGCCGTCGAGGCGCGCCGGACGGTGGCGGTCGACGCCGTCGACGAGCGTCCGGTCGACGCCGCCTTCGACGCCGTCGCCGATCGGGACGCCGGGAGCGCGGTGGTACTCGAGGACGAGGCCGCCGGACCCGACGCGACCATCGAGGTCCACGCCCTCCCGGTGCCGGTCGACGGCACGGACGAAGCCGTCGCCGACGTGATCGACGACGAGGGGACGCTCGTCCGCGCGGCGAGCCTGGGTGCCGACGCGGTCGAGGTCCGGGGTGCGGACGGCGTCGTGACGGTGCGGTATCTGGGGTAGGGCTGGTCCCGGGTGCGTTCCGGCGCTCGCTTCGACATCCGTCGGCCGCACCGTACCTCGCGCGTGTCGGGTCCACCGGACCCTCCCGCGCTCGGAGTCGAGGTTCTCGCTCGCGGTCGGCACGCTCCGCGTGCCGACCCGCTCTCTCGAACCTCGCAAGGCTTATTCGACGGCCCCGGCCACCACGTGTATGGTCGCCTTCGAGGTGCCGGAGATAGACTACACCCGCTACTCCAACCGGCAGCTCGCCGCCGTCCCGCTCGCCGTGCTCGGTCTGGCGCTGCTGGTCCTCGTCGCGTGGTACGCGATGACCGGTGCACCGGTCGGGCTCGGGATCGAGTTCACCGGGGGCACCGAGCTCGTCGTCACCGAGACCGCACAGTCACCGGACTCCTTCGACGCGGCGTTCTCCGCCGAGATATCCGCCTCCCGGCCGATCCAGACCCAGGAGGGGACGTACATCCTCACCTTCCAGTCCACGAACACGGAGACGTTGCGGTCCCAGGCCAGGAGTGCGGGGTACGTCGTCGAGTCCTACACGGGCACGAACCCGACGTTCGGCCAGGCCGCACAGCGCACCGCACTCCAGGGCGTGCTCATCGCGTTCCTCGGGATGAGCGTCGTCGTCTTCTTGCTCTTCCGCTCGCTCGTGCCGAGCGTCGCGGTCGTCGTGTCGGCGTTCAGCGACATCGTCATCCCCGTCGCGCTGATGAACGTCTTCGGCATCAAGCTCTCGCTGGGAACGGTCGCGGCGCTCCTGATGCTCATCGGGTACAGCGTCGACTCCGACATCCTCCTGAACAACCACGTCCTCCGCCGCTCCGGCGGCTTCTACGAGTCGGCGGCGCGGGCGATGCGGACCGGCGTGACGATGACCGTCACCTCCATCGCCGCGATGGCCGTGATGTCCGTCGTCGCCTACCTGTTCGGCATCGGGCTGCTCTCCTCTATCGGCATCGTGCTGGTCTTCGGACTGACGGCCGACCTCATGAACACCTACATGCTCAACTACAGCCTGCTCCGCTGGTACAAGTACGAGGGGGTGGCACGGTGATCCGCGAGAACTGGCGGTTCGCCCTCCTCACGGTCCTGGTCCTGGTGAGCCTCGGGGCCGTCTTCGTCCCGGGAACCGTCGGCTCCGCCGACGGCGCGACGAACCTCCAGTACGGCCTCCAGCTCTCCGGCGGGGCACAGCTCGACACGACCCTCGTGGGCGTCACCGCCGAGGGCGTCAACGTCACCCGACAGAACGAGGTCCGGATCGAAGAGCAGGTCGCCGGCCGGTTCCAGAACCTCTCCTCGCTCGACGTGAACGCCAGGCCGAGCAGCGACACCGTCGAGGTGTTCGCCGACGTCCAGCCGTCTCGCCTCGCGAGCGCACTCGACGTCATCGGGGTCTCCTACGACCGGGTCCGGACGGGCGTGACCGCCGCCACCCGCCAGTCCACGGTCCAGATCCTCTCCTCGAAGCTCGACGCGGCGGGGTACGCTGGCGGCGAGGTCCAGATCCAGCGGAGCGCGGGCCAGCACTACGTCTCCATCAGCGTCCCGAACGCGAATGTCAGCGACGTCCAGAACCTCATCGCGGACCGGGGCCGCGTCGTCATCTCCGTGCTGTTCCCGCAGACGCAGGGCTCGAACGCGACCTACAAGCGGTACCCGCTGTTCTCCGGTGGCGGCGAGGAGCAAGCCTACCGCAAGCCGGTCAGTCCCCCCGAGATGATCAACGGGGAGCCCGCGGTCCGGCTGACCCTCCGCCAGCAGGCCGCGGAGAACTTCTCCGACGCATTGCAGAAGTTCGGCTTCGTCGACCGCGCCATCGAGACCGGCCAGCAGGGCATCTGCTACTACCAGCAGCGCCCCGACGACCCCGGGTACTGCATCATGACGGAACTCGACGGCGAGGTCGTCCACGCGGCCGGCCTGGCTCCGGGGCTCGCACAGACCATCCAGAGCGGCGCCTTCGTTCAGAACCCGCGCTTCCACATCACGGCGGCCAACATGAGCCAGGCCCGCGAGCTCCAGATCAGCCTCCAGGCCGGCGCGCTGCCCGCGCCGCTCGAGATGGCCAACAGCTTTTACATCGGCCCCTCATTCGCCCAGACGACCCTCCAGTTCTCTTTCTACACCGGGCTCATCGCGGTCATCGCGGTGAGCCTGGTCGTCTACCTCCGCTACGGCGACGCGAAGGTGGCGCTCCCGATGATAGTCACCGCGCTCTCTGAGGTCGTCATCATCCTCGGGTTCATGGCGGCCATCCAGATGGCGCTGGACCTGTCACACATCGCGGGGCTGATCGCCGTCATCGGCACGGGGGTGGACGACCTCGTCATCATCGCCGACGAGGTGATGACCCAGGAGGTGTCCTCCGCCCGGGTGTTCCAGAGCCGGTTCCGCAAGGCGCTGTGGGTCATCGGCGCCGCCGCGGTGACGACCATCATCGCGATGAGTCCGCTCGCCGTGCTCTCGCTCGGGAACCTCTGGGGCTTCGCCGTGGTCACCATCTTCGGCGTCCTCGTCGGGGTGCTCATCACCCGGCCGGCGTACGGGGACATCCTGCGGCGGCTGCTGACCTCGCATTAGCGAGGTTCGAGCGGCCGCACGGCGCGCTCCGCGCGCCGACGCGGCCGCGACGACCCTCGAAACCGAGGCCGGGAGGCGGGTGGTCGACCGGCGGGAGACCACCGAACGGCCGAGCGGGAGGCCCCGGAGGGGCCGTCACGCGAGGCGGCGAACGCAGTGAGCCGCGACACGGCCGAGGTGCGGTGCGGCTATCGGATTGTCGAGGCCCTCCCACTGAGCCGACCGCCGCCGACGAACCTCGAGACCGAGGCCGGGGAGGAGCGGAGCGACGACCCGGCCGAGGCAGCGGTGCGGTCGTTGGTGGTGCGCAGCTAGTTGCCCACTCCCTCAGAACTCTCCCAGCCCCGCCTGCTCCGCCGCCGCGAGCACGTCATCGCTCGTCGCCCACGACCGCCTGGCGCAGGCCGGCAGGTCGCCGTGCTCGTCCACGTACCGCTCGAGGAAGGCCCGCGTGACGTCGTCGCTGGGGTATCCGCTCCCCACGGCGTCCGGCGCACCGCCGTACGCGCGGCCGAGCGCCGCGACGTGGGCGTCCCGGGCGACCTTCGCCACCACGCTCGCGGCGGCGACGTGGGCGTGGCGCTCGTCGGCGCGGTGCTCGGCGTGGACCGCGGCGCCCTCCTGGACGCGGGCCGCGACGCGCCGCCGGAACCGGGCGGCGTCGGTGTCGCCCGCGTCGACGACACCCGCGACGGCTCGACCGCCCGCGCCGCCGTCGCCCCCCCGCGCCCGCGCCACCGACGCCCGGAGCGCGGCGGCCTGGACGCGCACCGTCAGGCCGTTCATGTCGGTCGCGGGGTCGTCGATGCGTCCCGGAGGCACCGAGGCCACTGCGATCGCGGCGCCGGGCGTCGCCGCGATTGCCGTCCGCAGGTCGGCAGCGAGCGCCTCGCGACGTGCGGCGGAGAGACGCTTCGAGTCGTCGACGTCGTCCGGGAGAACGGCCGGCGGCGCGAGGACGGCGGCCGCGAACATCGCCCCGAGCACCGGGCCCTTGCCCGCCTCGTCGACGCCGAAGGCGGGGGTCGGCGCCCCGTCGCCGGCGTCGGCGTCGACTGGCGCGCTCCCGGCGTCGGTCATCGCCCGGGACCTCGCGCGCCCGCGGCATTGCTCTACCGCTCCGCTCCCGCCCGGGCGTGCGCTACGCGTCGTCGTCAGCCGCCACGGGGTCGGCGTCCGCGGGGTCGTCGAGGAGGTAGTCGGGGTCGTCGAAGGGCTCATCCTCGCCCTCGACGGCGAGGACGTCGAGCGCGGTGACGGTGGCGTGCACGCCGAGGACGCCAGCGAGGCTGGGCTCCGTGCGCCCGTCGTCCCCGGAGACGAGCTCCTTGACGTAGAGGCCGCCCTCGCCGTGGACCTCGACCGTGGCGTGGCGGGCGTCCTCGCGCGTGGCCGAGGCGTCGTAGACCCTCCGCGTCCGGGTCTTGCCGGCGCGGCGGTGGTCGACCCGCTCCGGCGTGTACTGCTCGATGGTGGCGCCGGAGAGGCGCTCGACCGCCTCGGCGAGTGCCTCCGCACCGACCGGCGCGTCGAACGCCACCGCCGCGCGGTAGCGCTTGCTCGCGGGCAGCTCCTTCACGCGCTCGACCATCTCGTGGGTCGCGAGGCGGAGGTCGTCGACGGCGACCCGGTCTGCGGCCTCGGCCTCGACCGCCGCCGCGACCGCGTCGAGATCGGGCCGGCGTACGCGGGGCTCGGTCACCTCGACCACGAACGGCCGGCCGGTGCCGAGCATCCGCGCGTCCACGTCCTCGCGACCGGCGCCGTGGAACGTGGCGTCCTCGCCGTCCATCGCCTCCCGCACGTGGGGCGCGACGAGCCCCTCGACGCTGTCGTCGTAGAGGTACCCCGACCCGCCGCAGTGCTCGCAGTCGACGTTGCCGCCCTCGGGCCCCAGCTGCGTCCCGCTGCCGCCACACTCCCGGCAGGGCCACTCGGTCTGGGGAATTTCCCGCTCGAGTTTCCGGTACCGCCCGTAGACGAACGCGGGGTTGACCTGGGCGTCGACGTCGCCCCGCTCGAGGTTGAGCAGGGCGACGACGTCCGGTCGCTCGCGGTCGACGTCCGCGTCGATCCGGGGCCCGAGGCGCTTGCCCACCTCGCGGTTCAGCTCGCGCTGGAGGGGCTCGCCCGCGTCGTCGGGCAGCCCGGCGCTCTCGCGGAGGAGCCGTGCGTTCTCGGCGAGGAGCGGCGGGACGCGCGTCCCCACCTCGTAGGTGTCGAACTCGTAGCCCGCGAGTGCGTCGGCGGCGCGCTCGGCCCACTCGGCGAAGTCAGCACAGACCCCCTCGCAGACCCAGCAGTCCGCCCCCGCGCCGTCGGTCACCGGCTCGTCGTGGGCGAGCGAGACGGCGACGCGGAGCGCACGCCCCCGCTCGGCGTTGGTGAGCCCGTGCCCGCGGTCGGCGAGCGGCCGACCGAGGCAGGCGTCACAGAGCGGCTCCTCGGCGAGCAGCGCCCGCGCGACGGCGAGCAGCGGCCGGCCGTGGACGTCGCCGCCGGTCGTCCCCCCTCCGGCCGTCCCGCCGCCGCCCGCCGGCTCCACCGTCTGTCGCCCGTCGTCGGTCATTGCACGCCGTAGACGTCCCGCGGGCACGTATCCTTCGCTTCGGCACGCGGCGTCCTCCCGGGATCGTCGGCCGGCCGTGTTCCACACCCTCGCCGCCCGCGGACCGGTGGAGCCTTCCCCGGCGCGGGCGAGGCGACGCCATGCGACAGTTCGTCGTCGTCGGGCACGAGGCGCCGACGACCGCCGACTTCGAGCTCGACGACCTCGCGAGCGGTGCGGGCCGCCTCGACCTGCTCTGTCGCGCCGCGGGGGCCGCGCTTTTCCTCTCGCACGGCATCCGCGAGGACGTCACGGTCCACCTCGTCCTGCGGGACGAGCTCACCGTCCGGCTCGAGGGCGCGACGCTCCGGAACGCCCGCCCCGACGAGCGCACGCTCGCGGGGCTCGTCCGCGCCGCGCTCGCGGAGCGCGCGGAGGTCGTCGGCCACGTGCCCGTCGACGTCTCGCCAGGCGTGACCATCTCCGGCCGCGACCTCGCGGCGACCGTCGAGCGCGTGGCGGCGGACGGCCCGGTCGTCCAGCTTCACGAGGACGGCGAGTCGGTCGTCGACGCCGACCTGCCCGAGGACGTCGGCTTCGTGCTCTCGGACCACCGCGAGTTCACGGCGGCGGAGGCCGACCTGCTCGCCGACGCTGCCGACCGCCGGGTGAGCCTCGGGCCGCGGGCTATCCACGCCGACCACGCCATCGCTGTGGCGCACAACAACCTGGACACCGGTGGCTACACGCGGTACTGAGCGACGTTCGGAACCGTTAAACGGTCGCCCTCCCTTCATTCGCCCGCGGGCCGGTGGGGTAGCTTGGTATCCTTCGGCCTTCGGGTGGCCGTAACCGC
>JBDGTC010000101.1:0-8578 GCA_042217215.1 Halobacteriaceae archaeon | reverse complement strand
TCCTCGATGCGCTCGCGAGGCCCGACGGCGTCGTCGGACGCGCTCCCGGTCTCCGCCCCGGCGGCCCCGCCGGGAGCGTCGCTGTCCTCGGACATGTTGTGCCGGGGGAAAAGCGACTCCCGAATAAAAACCCTTGCTTGCAGGTGTGCCCGGGGCTACGCCTCGAGGCGGAGCGACTCGTACAGCGCCGCGGCCCCGCCCTCGGCGTGGTGGCGGCGCTGGGCCGCCGTCCCGCTCTCGGCGGCGTGGAGGTCGGCGAGCGCGGGCACGTCGAGGCGTGCCGCCTCCCGCTCGACCGCGGTCGCCAGCGAGACGACGCCCGCCCCGTCCGGGCGCAGGAACGACGCGTCGTGGCCGTACCGGAGCGCGCGCCACTTGTTCTCGACGAGTATCTCGCGGCGGACGTCGCCCACCACCTCGCCGGCGAGCGGGTCGCCCGGCGCCGGGGCGGCGGCGCCCGTCTCGCGGTACGGCCGCCACGGCGCGTCGGCGGCCTCGAAGGCCGCAATGCGCTCGGTCACGAGCGCGTGGACGTACTCGACCAGCGCGAGGACGCGCCACGGCGCGGCCTGGGCGTCCGGCACGCGCACCTCGACGGTGCCGAGGCCGGTGTGGGGACGCACGTCCCACCAGACCTCGCCGCGGTCGGTGATGGACTCCGTCTCGAGCAGCGTCGCCTCGAGGTCGGCGAAGGCCGCGAAGTCGGGGAACGCGCCAGGAACCCCGGTGTTCGGGAGCCCCTCGAAGATCTTCGCGCGCGCCGACGCGAGCCCGGTGTCGTGTCCGTTCCAGTACGGCGAGTTCGCCGACAGCGCGAGCGCGATCGGGAGGTACCACCGGAGCTCGTTGGCCACCCAGACCGCGAGGTCGGCGTCCGGCACGCCGACGTGGACGTGGAGGCCGGCGGTCGTGTTGCGGTGCTGGGGGTACTGGATGCGCTCGAGCTGGCGCCGGTAGCGGGGCTTCTCGGCGTGCTCGAGTTCGCGCCACCGCGCACCGGGGTGGAGCCCGGCGGCGGCGATGCCGTAGCCGTGGTCGGCAGCGTGATCGAGCAGCGCCCGGCGGATCCGCCGCAGGCCCTCTTCGACCTCGTCGACGCCCGAGAGGGTGGGCGTCTGCGCCTCGATGACGCACTTGAACAGCTCGTGGTCGAGGCGGTCCGCGAGCGGCTCCGGGGGCGTGGACTCGTGGACGAGCACGTCGGTCCCCGACGTGGGGCGACCCGCGGCGTCGACGACGTAGTACTCCTCCTCGATGCCGAGCGTCCCCGATTCGGCGAACCGGTCGACCGACCCCATCGACCGGTCCTACTCGACGGCGCGGATAAATAGTTCCGGACCACCGCCGGTGGCCCGACCGCGGGACTGCGGCACCGCGGGGCGTCCCGGGTCGCGCCGGCCTACGCCGGTCGGGCGATCACGGCGCGGTGGTCCGCGTGGTGGGGTTCGAGCGAGGCCGTCTCGAGCACCTCGTAGCCCTCCTCGAGTTCGGCGGTGACCTCCGCGAACACCGCGGCCGGGTCCCGAGTCACGTCCTCGCTCCGCGCCTTGATGGCGAGCGCGAGACGACCGTCGGGAGCGAGGAACTGCCGGTTCGCCAGGGCCACCCGCGCCTGCCCGCGCGTCGCCACGTCCTGGACGAGCATGTCGAGGTCCGCCTCGACGACGTGGGCGTACGTCGCCGGCCGGCGGGCGTCTTTCAGGAGGGGGACGAGGTTCGGCCGCGACGCCGCCACGTCGAGGAGATCGTGGACCGGCCGGGGCGCGAACTCCACGGCGTAGGTGGGGCCGGCGACGTCGGCGACGTGGCTCGCCGTCGTGCCCGCCGCGGCGCCCAGGTAGAGCACGCCGGCGTCGGGGCCAAGCCCCGTGTCCAGTCCGCGTTCGAGCATCGCGCCGAGCTTCGAGCGCCCCGGGTCCCACGCCCGCCACCCGTCGGCGGTGGCCTCCTCGCCGACCGGCTCGCCCTGCGTCGCGAGTGCCCGCCGCTCGCCGAACCGGCGGCGCGCGACGCCCTCGGGCAGTGGGTCGCTCACCGCTCGGCCCCCGCGCCGCCGCGTCCACCGTCTGTCGACGCACCCGACCCGCCGTCGTCCCCGTCGTCAGCCCGCGCGCGGATGCGGGCGATGCGCTCGTCGAGTTCGGCGTCGAGTTCCGGGCGCCGGTCGCCGGCGTAGTGGTCGACCCGCGCGGCGATGCTCAGCTTGCCCGCGAGGGCGCGGGCCGCGGAGCCGCGGTCGGCGGGCCGCGTGCCGCGCACGTACTCGTGGGTGTAGATGACGCCGTGCTTCGGCGAGGGGGCCTCGCCGCGGAGGTGGGCGAACAGCGCCTCCTCGGCGCCCAGCACCTGGACCGTCCCGCTCGGGAGCTTCGCCAGCTCCTCGAGCCCGCCCGCGAGAGCGACCAGCCGCGCGGCGAGCACCGGTCCGGCCATGGCGGACAGGTTCGGGGCGACCGAGGGGGCCCGCCGCTCCACGAAGTCCCGCAGCTCGCTCGCCTCGCCCTCGAGCGCGAGCACCTGCTCGGCGAGCGCGACGAGCCGGCGGTCGGCGTCGTCGACCGGCTCACGGTCGACCAGTGCGCGGGCGGCGCCGAGCCCCGACTCCTCGAGGCCGTAGCTCGCGACGCCCCACTCGGTGACCCGCTCGGCGAGCTCGTTCGCCAGCCGGCGGGCGTCGTCCATCGCGCGCACGGCGTGGACGAGCTGGGTGTCGCCGGCGCGACCCGCCTCGGCGACGGCCTCGCGGGTCGCGGCGGTCGCGGCCTCGTGCAGCCAGTCGTAGTACTCGGCCTCGCTCGCCACGACGCCGGCGTCGACGGCCTGCGCTGGCCAGTCGGCGGGCGCCTCGGCCGTCCCGTCGGCGATGGCGCCGGCGGCGGCGTCGACGTCGCCGGCCGCACAGCCGGCGAACCACGCCTCGCCGCCGGTGGTGTCACTCCCTCCGGGCGTGTCGTTCATGCGGGCCAGTTGTGCCTCCCGGTATTTCCATCTACGCACCCGCGGCGAATCGCCGGGAGTCAGTCACTGCCCCGACCGCCGACCAGCAGCCACCCGAGACCGAGCAACACGAGAGCCGCGATGGCCACCAACGTGGTCGTCGAGGAGAGGCCGCCGGACCCGGCCGTGGTGCTGGTCTGCGCGAGGAGCGTGCTCGGAGACATCGGCTCGCGTGGAGGTTGAGCCGGGACGCACTTGGCTCGGCGAGAGTAATCAGCCACCGGATCTGTTCGCCCTGAGCACCAGTCACTCGCGCGTGCGCTGGTACTGGAGGTACGCGAAGACCACCACGACGGCCGCGACGAGGCCGACGCGGAGCATCCGCGGCGAGACGTCGGGGATGCTCGGCGGCCCGGTCGTCGACTGGTTCGCGGCGGCGAGCGCGGCGGCGAAGATGCGAGCGCCCATACCACGACGTTCGGGCCGGTGACGGATAGCACGGCGGGACGTCACAGCGCACCGACCTGTCCGCGACGAGTCGGCTTTATGGTGGTCGCCCGTCTTCGAGCGAGCATGAGCCGGGACGGGGGCCGCGACGCCGAGGGGCCAGGGGAGGCGTCGTCGGCCGAGGTGGTGTCGGCCGAGGAGGCGGGGTCGGGCGACGAGGGAATGGCGGGCGACGAGGCGGGGGCGGGCGACGAGGCGCTCGTCGAAGAGGCACCGGACATGGGCGACGTCGTCGACGAGCTCGCGGACCTCGAAGAGGAGGTCGACGACCCGGAGACGAGGGCGCGTGTCCGGGAGGTGGCACGGATGGCGTCCCGCGTCGAGTCCCCCGTGTTCGGCCGCGTCATCAAGGGGTACGACCGCGGCGACGCCGCCGAGGCGGTGCTCGGCGGCCTGGTGTTCGGCATCCCGATGCTCGTGGAGGGCGGCACCCAGGAGGTGGGCGCGTACCTCGCCCGCAACCCGCCCTTCCTCGCGGCGACGGTCGGGCTGACGGTCGCGATGGTGTGGGGCATCCTCTACGTCGCCGACATCCAGGACGTCCGGGTCCACGAGCCGATCTTCGGGGTCGTCCCGCGGCGCTTCGCCGGCGTGCTCGGCATCTCGCTGGGCCTCGCCGCGACGACGATGACGGCGTGGGGTCGGGTCGCGTGGGACGACCCGTGGCTGGCTACCTGCTCGGTCGTGGTGGCGTTCGTCCCGATGGCCATCGGGGGCGCACTGGGCGACATCCTCCCGGGCTCCTGAGGTCAGTCCGGGCGGGTGGCAGCCACCACCTGCTCGTCGCCGCTGCTGGCGACTCCGGCCCGGTCGCTCGCGCGCGGCGTCGTCCCGCCGTGGGGCGTGTCCCGCTCGCGGACCACCACCGTCGCGGCGCGCTCCGTCGCCTCGTCGACGACCAGTGCGGCCCCGGTCGCCCGCGGGAGGCGGTCGCCGACGCTCCCGCGGAGGTACGTCGGGCGCGCCCGCTCCAGGGCGGACACGTCCGCGGCCGTCGTCAGTCGGTGGGCGACGAGCAGGTCGGCCTGCGAGACGGCGACGGCCGGGAGGGCGTCTGGCCGTTGCGTCGCCAGGACCACGCTGACCCCGGGCGTGCGACCCCGCGTGAGGAGCGTCCGCAGCGCCGGCGCGGCCGCACCGTCGACGTGGCGGGCGGCCTCGTCCAGGAGCAGCCAGGGGAGCGGCCCCGTGTCGTCTGCGCGCGCGGACTCGTAGAGGCCGGTGGCGACCGCGTGACAGACCGCTCCCGTCGCGGGGGCGGCCAGGTCGCCACAGTCGATGACCGTCGCCGCCCCGTCGCGCAGGTCGGCGGGACCGAGCCCGTCCGGGGCGAAGACGCCCCACCCGGCCGCGCGACGGAGGTGGTTCGCCGCCGCGCGCGCCACCGGGGCCTCCGCCGAGCACGACTCCACGAGGGCACGCATCTCCGCGAACGAGTCCGCGCGTGCGGCCGCGCGCCAGACGAGCCCGCCCACCGCCCCGGCGGGGTCCAGGTCGAGCAGGGCACACCACGACCGCGGGGTCAGCGCGGCGGCACGCACGCGGGGCGCCCGAACCGCCGCCGGGACCCCCTCGGTGAGGCCGGCGAACTCGCCCATGGGGTCCACGACCACGGGCGCGACGCCGGCCGCCCGCGCCAGCTCCTCCGCGAGGACTCCGAGCGTGTGGGACTTGCCGCTGCCGCGCTTGCCGACCACCAGCGCGACGTGGGGCGCGTCGAGGTCCACGGCGGCCGGCGCGCCGGTGGTCCCGTCGGTGGCCCGGAACGCCCCGAGGCTGGCCGTCGCTGCACCCCCGGAACGATCGCTCCCGCCGCCGGGCGCCCCGAACACGTGCCGGCGGCCGGTCGTGCGCTCGCCGGACGTCGCGGCGGCGACGCGACCCCCGGCCCCGGAGCGATGCGCGCCCCCACCCTTCCTGTGCGGAGCCGACTGTTCAGACACGCCCCGGGCTGGCCCCGTCATCCCACTTCAACGCTCGGCCGAGGGTTCAAGGGCCAGACCGCGGCCAGGGCGGCCCGGATGCACGGAGACGACTTCCTCGCCGACGACCGCGCCATCGAGGGGCTGCCGATCCGGCTCGTCGTGGCCTTCATCGTCGGCGTCGCGGCGCTGTCAGTGATGTTGAGCATGGTCTCGGGCGTCGGTGGGCTCGCGGTCACCGAGCTCGACGCCCGCCCGGTGCCGGACGTGGTCACCACCGGCGAGCAGACCATCGACGTGACCGCCGTCGACGCCGACGGCAACCCGGTCGCGGGCGCGACAGTCGTCCTGCGGAGCGACACCGCGGCCATCGACGGCCCCGTGACCGCGCGCACGAACGAGTCGGGCGTGGCGACCCTCACGGTCTCGCCGTCGCTGCCCGCCAATCGGGTGGACGGGACGCTGTCGGTGTCGATCAAACCGCCAGCCGGCTCGCAGTTCGTCGACGACCGGGAGAACACCGCGGTCCTGGTGCTCGCCGGGTAGTCAGCGGTCGTCCCAGTCGATCCACTCCTGCTCCCACCCGGAGCGGGATCGGGCGGCGCGAGCGCTCCGCTCGCGCTCCTCCCGCGCGCTGCGGTTCCGCTCGACCGCACCGTATTGCTCGCCCTCCACCAGGAGCGGGTCGAAGGCGACCGGGCCGAACTCCGCGACCACGCCCCGGTCGTCGGCGTCGGCGGCGTCGGGCTCGACCGCGGCGAGGGTCTGGTCGGCGCGACCCAGCGGCAGGACGAGCCGCCCGCCCGGAGCAAGCTGCTCCCGCAGGGCCGCCGGAGGGCGGACCGCGGCGGCCTCCACGAGGATGCGGTCGAAGGGCGCGTAGTGGGCGAGGCCCTCCGCGCCGTCCGCGCAGTCCACGAGCACGTCTCGGTAGCCCGCGTCGCCGAGGTTCCGGCGCGCCTCGGACACCAGTGCGCGCGTGATGTCGACGGCGTGGACGTTGCGCGCGCCGACGACCTCCGCGAGGACGGCCGCGGTGTACCCCACGCCCGCACCGACCACGAGCACGGAGTGGCCGTCGCCCGCGTCGACGGCCTCCACGAGCCGGGCGGTCGTGCTCGGGGCGACGACGCGACTCCCGAGGTGGGTGAAGTCGCGGTCGAGGTACGCCCGGTCCGGCCCGACCTCGACGAACTCGTGGCGGGGGACCGCGCGCATCGCCGCGGCGACGTCGGCGCTCCGCACGGCCCCGCTGGTCTCGTGCTCGAGGCTGCTCACCATCGCGTCGCGGAGCGCCTCGGGGTCCATACCGGGGGTATCGCGTGCGGGACCTTCAATCGCGCGCCCGGCACCGGCGACGTGCGGGCGGTGGGAGTCGGGACCGCGCCTACCAGGGGCTCTGCCACGTGTCGCTGCCACCGGCGGCCCGCGCGTACACGCGCTTCACGTCCTTCGCGAGCGCGCTGTCGCCGTCGTGGTCGAGCTTCGCGAACTCGTAGCCGCGGGCGTCCTCCCGGATGGCGAGGTGCGTGACGGTGACCGTGCGGTCGGCGAGTGTGGTCTGCGCGCCGACGACGAACTCGTGGTCGCCCGGGAGGTAGACCGTCTCGCTCTCGGACTCGCTGGCGTCCCCGCCGGGGTTGACGGTCACCGGCACGGCGACGTTGCCGACAGCGCGGGTCCAGATGGTCTCGACGTCCTCGACGGTGGCCCGGGGCGTGCGCTCCTCGGCGTCGAGCTGGAGGTCCGTGATGCGGACCTCCATGATGGCCTCATCGGTCTCCAAGACGAACTCCTCGCCGCGCTCGATGGTCTCGCCGCGGGGCGCCTCGACGGTCGCGGAGAAGGACTCGCCGTCCTGGGAGACGACGACCTGTCGCTCGACGGGCTCTGCCTCGGGCAGCTGCTCCTTGTGGACGTGGTCACACTCCGTGCAGCGGAGCGTCGCGTAGCCGCCGCCCTCCGCCAGGACCTCGTGGGCCACCGCGGCGTCGGGGGCACACGACGGACAGGGGAGGCCGACGCGCTCGGTCGGCGCTGAGTCGCTCATGGGTGGGGTACCCCCCGCGGCTACAAAAGGGCGCGGGAGCCAGGGCGCTCCCTGGGACGCCGGTCCCTCGGCGGCGCATCCGGCCCGCGCTCACTCCTCGCCCGGCAGCGTGACCCGCTCCCCGTCGGCGTACACGGTCGGCTCCGTGAGGATGCCGTCGAGGTGGATGGGCGTGTCGGTGTCTCCGCCGAAGCCCGCGTCGTCCCCGATGGCGAGGTGGACGGTGCCCGCGGCCTTCTCGTCTAAGAGGACCGAGCCGACGAGGTCCGTGACCGCGGTGTTGGCCCCGATGCCCAGTTCCGCGAGGTTGTAGGCGGCGTCACCGACCTCCTCGGCGGCCGTCGCGAGTGCCGCCGAGATGGCCTGGTCGTCGACGGCAGTGACGGAGCCGTCCTCGACCTCGACCGCAATGTCCACCGCGGTGCGGCCCTCCCGCGGGTACCAGTCGATGACGTACGTGCCGGTCGCGGTCTGCGGGCTCACGAACGTCTCGCCCGCCGGGAGGTTCGAGAACGCGCCCGGATCGTGGACGACGCCCGTGTCGAGGCGCCACTCGCGGTCGCCCGGCTCGAGGGTGATGTCGGTTCCCTGTGGCGAGGTCACCCGGATCTCGTCGGCGCCGGCGACCTGGGCCTCGACGTCGCGGCAGTGTGCGGCGATGGCCTCGTAGTCGGCGTCGAGGCCGGCCACGAACACCTCCTCCGTGATGCCGGGGAGGGTCGCCCCCCGGGCGCCCGCCTCGCACGCCCGGGACCGTGCGCGCGTGTGGCTGATGCTCTTCGTCGTCGGCGCGAGGAACGCGTCGGCGTCGCGGAGCGCCGCCGCGACCGGCGCGGGGGGCTCGGCACCGTGCTGCGTGCCCGGCGGATACTGGAGGTACACGGCGTCGTCGGTGACCTCGCTCGCCACCGCGTAGAGCGCCTCGCCGATCGCTGCGCGGTCGTCGTCGGTGACGACGGCACACGACTCGTCGGCGTCGAGGGCGAGACACTGGCGGACGGCGGTCTCGGCGGGCTCCCGGAGGTCCATGGCCACACCTCGCCCCCGCGACTGTTAGTGGTTTCCCCCCCGCTCCCGAAGGCTTTTGGGTCGCAGGCGCCTCGCTTCAATCGATGAGAGACGACCGGGACGACCCGTTCGACGACTTCTTCCGCGAGATCGA
>JBDGTC010000082.1:0-8615 GCA_042217215.1 Halobacteriaceae archaeon | reverse complement strand
CGTCGAGCGACGTGACGAACTCGCCTGAGCGGCCCCCTTCGGGAAACCGGCGAACTCCCCGGTTACGGGCCGCTCGCGGGCTAAGGGAGCCGTTCAGGTACGGCCAGCAAACGGCAGGTGAACGGATGGGCTCGGGCGGATTCGAACCACCGATCTCGTCCTTGTAAGGGACGCGTCATGACCCCTAGACCACGAGCCCCAGCGGTGGTGGCACAGCCGTCCGAATAACGCTTGCGAACACTAGGACCCCAGCGAGACGTACGTCTTCGTCCGCTCCACGCCCTCGAGTGACTGCAACTCGTTGGAGGCCACGCCGAGCACGTCGCTCACGTCCGTCCCGTCGGACTCCACGATGACGTCGTAGTTGCCCGCGACGACGTGGGCCTCGGTCACGTTGCCGAGCTGGAGAGCCGACTCACGAACCGGCTCGGACTCCCCCGGCCCGGTCTTGACCATGATGAAGGCGTGCACCATGTGAACGTGTACACCGGGATGCGAGAAAAGCGTTGTCCGTCCCGGCCCGCACCGGCCGACCGATGCCCCGTCACAGGTTCGGTGAGGCCATGTGCATTGCCAACCGGCCACAAACCTATTTGACCGCCCATCCCGTACGGGCTGTCAATGCGCTTCGTCATCGTCGGGGTCGGTCGGGTCGGCACCCGGACGGCCCGCATCCTCCGGAGCGAGGGTCACGAACTCGAACTCGTTGAGAACGACCCCGAGAAGGTCGAGCGGGCCAGAAACGAGGGATACGACGTCGTCGAGGGCGACGGCGCCTCGGAGTCGGTGCTCACGGAGACCGACCTCGAGCGGGCCGACGCCGTCGGCGCGCTCACCGGCGACCTCAACGTCAACTTCGTCGCCTGCATGGTCGCGAATCACCACGACTGCCGCACGGTCCTCCGCATCGACGAGGACTACCGCGAGGAGATCTACCGCAAGTACGCCGACGAGATCGACGAGATCGTCTACCCCGAGCGGCTCGGCGCCATCGGCGCGAAGAACGCCCTGCTCGGCGGCGACGTGACCGCCATCGCCGACCTCGCGGAGGGGCTGCAGGTCGTGCAGTTCCGCGTCACCGAGGGCACGCCCATGCGTGGGTACACCCTCTCGGAGCTCGAACTCCCGGCGCGGGCGCGGGTGCTCGCGTTCGGGAAGCGCGACGGCCCGCTCGGACTGCCGATGCCCGACGAGACGCTCGAGGTGGGGGACAGGCTCGCCGTTCTCACAGACTTCGCGGTCCTCGACGACGTCCGGCAGATACTCGTCGGCGAGCAGGCGTCGCGGTCGATGACCTCGGCGGCCGGGGACGGGGAGGTGTGAGCGATGGTCACCGCCTACGTCCTCGTGAAGGCCAACACCGGCGACGCCGACCGCCTGCTCACGGAGATCGGCGACGTCGAGGGGGTCGTCGACGTCCACGTGGTCGCCGGCGACGTCGACCTCATCGTCAAACTCGCGGTCGAGTCGGCCGACGACGTGAAGCGCATCGTGGCGAACAGCATCCAGGAGATCCACGGCGTCGAGGACACCGAGACGTACCTCACGATGGACTGAACGGCCGTTCCGTTCGGGCCCCGCCCCGCCCGGGGCGCTCGCGCCGCGACTACTCGGTCCCGCCGCGGGCCAGCGCCGCCTCGCGGCGCGACTGCACGGCCGGCACGTAGTCGTACCCGGGGATGACGCCCTGGAACCACGTCCCCTCGACGAAGTTCACGACCGCGAGCGCGTCGTCTGCCGCGTCCGCGGGGTCGTCGGTCCCGAGCGTGGACTCGGCGACGACGGTGTCGCCGGCGAGCGTCAGCGTCACCGGGTCGACGTCGTCGGTCGCGACCGCGCTCGCCACGCCCTCGACGCGGCGCTCGAAGGTCTCGAACCAGCCGCGCCCGACGACCTCGGGGACGGTCTCGTCGGCGACCGCCGCGTCGATGGTCGGGAGCTCACAGACGACCTCGACCCGCCGGCCCCCGACGATGGCGCGGGCCTCGAAGGTCGCGGTCGTCACATCGTACACCCCGTCCTCGCGGCGGGCGAAGTCCTCGTGCGCGTCGAAGGCGTCACGCAGCGCTGGCATTATCGGGAGAACGCCACGCCGGCGCTTGTGGGTTTCGGCCCGCTTCAGGCGAACTTCTCGGACATGATGTTCCCGCCGTGGAGGACCAGCACGCCGGTGGGAACCAGCAGGACCGCGGAGATGGCGAACGCGGCCTCGCCGCCGATGAACTCGTACGCCGCGTACGCGATGGCCGCCCAGGTCGCGAGCACGAGCACGACCCAGACCAGGTGGACGGCGGCGGCGCGGGCCAGTTTCCGCGCGCGTTCCCGCGGAGTCATCTCTTCGGCAGGTGATTTCATACCCCCCGTTCGCGAGAGGAGGGGGAAAGCGTTGTGGATTCGGCGGGTCGGCCCTGCCGGATCGTCCAGTTGCCGCCGCGGTGTCCGGGCATCGGTCCGGCGCCGTGTCGCCGTCGTGCCGGGGGCAACACCGAAGCCGTGGACTCCGTGACGGTGTCTCCGACGCACGGGAGCCAGGATATCCCGGACACCCGGACGGACGTCGTCCTCCCCCGAGTCGGAGCGTTCGTCGTCGACCACGTCCGCTCCGCCATCGTCGCGCTCGCGCTCGGGGGTCGGCCTCGTCGTGATGAACACCAACGAGGACCGGATGCAGGTCGGGGACTTCGCGGCGATGACGACCTCGTGGGGTCGATGAGCTGAATGGGTCCCGTCCGGCCTCCTGCCGCCGGCGGTGGCTTCCGTTCGGTCGATTCGGCCCCGTGTTCCCGGGGGATTCGAACCAGAGGAAGACGGTCGGCCTGGCTCCGCTCGGCCGCTGCGACGGTCCAGGGCACGAATCCCCCTCCTCGTCCGCCCCCTCCGGTCGCACTGCGGGAGGAGGGATTCGAACCCACGTACCCCTTCGGGAGCGGGTCTTAAGCCCGCCGCCTTTGGCCGCTCGGCCACTCCCGCGCGGTCTGTCCTTCTCCGGGCCCCCGAAAGACAGTTTCGCTCGCTACCAGTCCACGCTCAGCGTGCCGTCGCCCTCGGGGTTGGGCGCGAGTTCCTCGCCCGTCCGGCGGTCCACCACGTGGATGACCCCGCGGTCCTTCTTCGCTGGACAGACCTCCGCCGCGCGCACGTTGTGCGCGAGGTCCTCCTCGCCGAAGAAGTAGGCCGTTGGCTTCGCGATACCGGTCTCGATGGACAGCTCCCAGTTGTCCGAGACCTCCGCGCACTTGCCCGCGCCGATGCACTTGTTCGCCTCGAAGACCACCTTGTACGGCGCCGCCTCGACGGGCGGGGCGTCTGACTCGCCGATGTCGGCGGGGTCGACGGTGTTCCCTCCGCCGTGCGAGTCGGCGTCGGGCGCGTCGTCGCTCATGTCACCGGCATTCCCGGCCCGCGGATTTAGCCCCGTCGGTCGTCACGACTCGAAAGCGTATTCCACCAGGCCCCCGACGCGGGCGGTATGACCGTCGACGTGGCGTTCATCGGCGCGGGCTGGATCGCCGGCAAGCACTTCGACACCCTCGCAGCCAACGACGACGCGGAGATCGTCGCCATCTGTGACGTCGTCGAGGCGTCCGCCGAGGAGGCCGCCGAGCGCTTCGACGCCGAGGTGTTCACCGACCACCACGACCTCTACGAGGAGGCCGACTTCGACGCCGTGTTCGTCTGCCTCCCGCCCTTCGCCCACGAGGACCAGGAGCTCATGGCCGCCGAGCGGGGCATCGACCTCTTCGTCGAGAAGCCCCTCGCGCTCTCGAACGAGAAGGCCCGGGAGATCCTCTCGGCCGTCGAGGCGAACGACGTCATCGCCCAGGCGGGCTATAACTGGCGGTACTCCCGCACCGTCGAGCGCGCGAAGGAGATCCTCGCGGACCGCGAGGTCTCCTACCTCGAGGGCTACTGGTGGGGCGGCGTCGCGGGCGGCGAGGATCACTGGTGGACCTCCCGCGAGACCTCCGGGGGCCAGATCGTGGAGCAGGCGACCCACCCCATCGACACCATCCGCGACCTCGGCGGCGAGGTCACGGAGATCCGCGCGCAGGGGAGCCAGGAGGTCGTCGACGTCATCGACTTCTCGGACTCCGTCTCCGCGACGCTCACTCACGAAACCGGCGCCGTGAGCCACGTCTCGACGTCGTGTGCGAGCGAGGAGCGCAAGGTCGGCGTCGAGGTCATCGCCGACGGCGCGACCCTCACGCTCCACCAGGGTATCGAGGAGAACCGCCTCACCGGCACCGTCGATGGCGAGGAGATCGAAGAGACGTACAGCGAGGACTCCTACCCCCGCGAGGTCGACGCCTTCGTCGAGGCCGTCGCAACCGACGACGAGTACCTCGTCCGCGCGCCCTATCGCGACTCCGTGAACACGCTGGCGGTCACCCTCGGCGTCAACGAGTCCATCGACACCGGAGAGGCCGTCAGCCTCGAGTAGGCGGACGGCCGTCGAAAGCGACAGCGAGACCAGAATCGACCGACCGTCTACGTCTCGACGTCGACGGCGACGACCCAGTTGCCCTCGCCCGGGGCCTCGAGGTCGAGCCATTGCTCGCCCTCGACCGTCTCGCCGTCGTGCCACGCCGACCGCTCGACGTCGAGCCACCGCAGCGACGCCGAGTCCGGGGTCACGCCGAGGTCGATGGCGACCTCGCCGCCGTCGGGGAAGTAGACCGCGTACGCCTCGCCCTCGCTCGCCGTCGCGTACGCCTCGTTCTCGTCGCGGTTCGCGAGCCGCCACGTGGCGGGCTCGGCGGCGAAGAGGTCGACTTCCCCTTCGAGCATCCGCATCGACCGGATGCTCGACTTCGTGCGGTCGACGAGGCCGAGGCCGTACGTGCCGGGGCGGTGGAAGCGCGCGCTCGCCGCGCCGCCGAAGACGAGCCGCCAGAAGCGCTCGACGGCCTCGCTCGCCGCGCCGGCGGAGGGGTTCGGGTCCGTCGCGCCGTACACCTTCACGTTGTTGAGCGGGCGCGGGCCGAGCGCGTCGACGGCGACGCGGTAGTCCTGGAAGGCGTCCCAGTGGTCCTGTCCGACCTTGCCCTGGGAGTCCTGGTTGAGCTGGGAGGTCTCGACGTAGGTGTAGCGCTCGGGGTTGGCGATGGCCGCGGCGACGGAGTGACCCGGCGACATGACCATGCTCGCGACGTCGGCCTCGCGGTCGCGCTCGGCCGCCGCCTCGTGGACGTAGTCCGCCCAGTGGCGCTCCCACGCGGAGTCGTAGCTGGTGGGGCTCTCGACCTTGTAGGGGACCGTGGACTCGTTGTTGACGTTGAAGATGACGTTGTCGTGGGCGAGCGCGACGTCGAGGACCGCCTCGACGTAGCGCTCCTGGAACTCGAGGACCGCCCCGTCCTCGTCGACGCCGTCCTCGAGCGTCGAGAAGAATTCGTGGCCGCCAATCACGCCGGTCTCCTCGACGTCGTAGTTCACGTTCCGCTCGGGGTTCCAGGGCTGGATGTCCCACATTCCGCCGCCGAAGTCGTGCTGGTCCCAGAGGGTGAACTCCACGACGATATCCCGCTCGGCGGCCTCGGTGAGGAACGTCTCGAGGCGGTCGAAGAACTCGTCGTTGAACGACTCGAGGTCGTAGACCTTCTCCTCGCCGTCGAGGGTCGGGTCGTCGGTGACCGTCTCGAAGGCGAACACCGAGTCCTCGTACCGGATGGACATCGTGTTCCGGAGGTAGTTGCCACCGACCGCCGCGACGTCGTCGAGGTGGTCGGTGAGCTCGTCGCCGAACCACTGGAACAGGCAGTCGTCGTCGGACGCACCGAGCAGGAGGGTCTGCTCGCCGTCGTACTCCCAGTACCACGGGTTCTCCTCGGAGATGCGCACGCCGTCGGTTGGCATGGGCACGGGGTTCCCGGCCGGCCGTATAGAGGTTTCGTCAGGCGCCGAGTGGCGGCACCGAGCGGGGCGCGGCCGACCGTGAGGGGCGGTCCCCCGGTCCCGACGGCCTCACACCTCCCGGCCCCGACGGCCTCACACCTCGTCGTCGAAGAAGTACTCCGCGTAGTCCGGGCTCTCGGTCGCGCCCTGGACGTAGGAGTCGAAGAGCGCCTCGAACCCCTCGTTCTCGACGGTCTCGAGCTCCGCTTCGAACACCTCGAGGGTGTCCGTCCAGTGCAGGTACCCGTCGTCCACCGGCGCGGGGATGGTCCGGTGGTGGTGGAGGCTCGCGGCGTCGCGGAACAGGTCCGCGGTGAGGTCGGCCAGGTCGCGGTACGTCTCGACCGAGGCCGCGAGGTCCTCGAGGGCCGCGTCGTGGTCGGCGAAGTCGACGCCGAAGTAGTCCTGCATGAACTGGACGCCGGCGCGGGCCTTCTGCGCGTAGAACCGGGCGATGAGTCGCTGGGCCTCGAGCTCGTCGCGCTCGGCGGCGAGCACCGGCGTCGCGTCGACGCCCTCGACGCTCTCGAGCGTGTCGAGTGCGCGCTCGGCCTTCTCGACCATGCGCTCCATCCGGGAGACGGGACTCTGGGTCCAGAGCGTCTCGTTCAGGAGCGGGAAGCCGTACGCCTGGGGCATGCCGTAGGTCCGGCCCGGGAGGAACTCGCGGTTCGCGAAGAGCAGCGGCACGAGGTGGAGTCCGAGCGGGTTCGCCTGCCGGTTGCCGGAGGTGATGGTGAACGTGCCGGCGGTCTGCATCAGGACCGGGCCGCTCTCCTGTTTCGCCTCGAGCAGAGCCGCGGCCTGCTCGCCGGAGAGGTCGTACTGGTCGGCGAGCTCCCGCTCCCAGAACGCGTCCTCGGCGTCCTCGTCGCGCTCGGGCTCCCAGCCGTAGCGGGACCACCCCGACCACCAGAGGTAGTGCTCGTAGAGCTGGTCGCCGGTGGGGTCGACGCGCGCGCTGTTCGGGCAGTCCCAGTAGCGCAGGGGGTAGGCGTGGACCCCCGTCGCGAGGCCGTTCACCATGTTGCGGGCGGTCCGGCGGACGAAGCGCGGGGAGCCCCACGCGAACGGCTCGAGGTTCGAGACGGTGTGGACGTTGACGACGTGCGAGCCCGTCTGGCGCGCGAGCGTCGTGTTCCCGGGCTCGGGCTGGGTCGAGACGTAGTCCTCGTTGTTGTGCTTCATGATGGAGGAGACCCGACCCGGGTAGGCCTCGATGGCGTCGTCGACGTACTCCTGGAGTTCGGTGCCGTGCTTGCGGACGATCAGCGGCGGGTACGCCGCCTCGTCGGTCCGCTCGAACCCGTCGACGGCGGCCGGGACGATGACCTCGTTCAGCCAGTACGGGGAGTCCTCCTCGCGGAGCACCTCCGCCATCGTCGGCATCAGTCCCACCGAGGGGTAGGTCGCCACGAACTCCTCGATGACGTCGCGGGTGTACTCGGCGACTTCGTCGTGGGCGACGCCGCTCTGTATCTCCCACCCGCGTTCTTTCGCGAGCGGGTCGGACATGTGGATGTTGTAGAACTGCTGGACGATCCAGATGCCGCGCTTCTCGGCCTCCTCGGTGAGCCAGCGGTACTGCGCGACGTTCTCCGCGAGCTGCTCGTCGGCGACCTCCGGCATCTCGGGGTACTTCTCCCGGAGGTCGACGAAGGAGGCGAATGGGTGGCCGCTCCACAGGTAGAGCACGTTGCCCTTGTGGCGCGCGAGGCGGTCGAGCACGCGCTCCATGAACGACCGGTCGTAGAACCACCCGAAGTGCTCGGGCGTGACGGGCCAGTCGTAGCTCTGGTGGTCGTCGTAGTAGCCGGTGGGCTTCTGGAGGCCGAGGCAGTAGCCGCGGTACTCCATGGCGGGCGCGTCGGCGAACTCGAACGTGCCCGTCCCGGCGAGGAGTTCCTCGTCGCCGTGGCGCACCCGCTCCGCGAGCTCGGAGAAGCCATAGACGACACCGCGGCCCTCCGGTGCAGTGACGGTGAGCACCTCGCCCTCGCGGCGCAGGACGAAGCCCTGCTCGGGGAAGTCGTACCGGTCGGCGTCCGGCATCGCGCCCTGCTCGACGCGCACCTCGAACCTGTCGGGGTCGTGGCCCGCCTCGGCGAGCGCGTCGCGGAACAGCGCGCGCCCGTGCTCGACGGGCGGCGCACCCTCGTGTGACATGGCACGTGCGGGACCGGGCCCGGCCTTAATGGTTCGGTAAAGGGCATAGATAATTTTTGCCCAGTTAACCATCAAGAATTTAATTCATTAGTGAATATTTACCCCATTGTATTTATCAAGTTAAATGCGGATGCTATTTTTCAGTAAATAGCCTGCCCGAATTTGCATATTCGACGAGGTCATCAACTCACAACCTACGACCGCCTTTTTAATACGGCTAAATTAAAGTTATCGTGGAGGAAGGCTTTTTAATAAAAATTATCAATAAAGTTAGTCGGGGCAAGAACAATTATCTAAGTTTTTTTCAATAGCACATTTCTCACATTCTGACCAGGCATCTCTAATTCCATCTGCATCCGCAGATGCACCAGTACAATCTTCTGAACAATAATCTTCGCTTGCTGGGGACCACATATAAGTCGCCTCAGCTGGTTCGTAAGGACCGACATCGTACTTGCAATGCGGAGAGCCGAGAACGTGTCCTAACTCATGCACGGCTACGCTCATCCCGACCAGTCGTAACTTCCAGTAACGAGGAGTTCGTTGGTTGCTGT
>JBDGTC010000049.1:0-8623 GCA_042217215.1 Halobacteriaceae archaeon | reverse complement strand
TCCTTGTTCTGGATGACCATCCCGATGGGCGTCCCGGTGGTGTAGCCGTCCTGGAGGCCGGACTTGATGGACACGCGGTCGGGTTCGCCGCGGCTGGTCGAGATCTTCGACTGGCCGGGCTTGCGCCGGTCGAGTTCGCGCTGGACCGTCTCCTCGTCGAGTTCGAGGCCGGCGGGACACCCGGAGACGGTGACCCCCATCGCCTCACCGTGGCTCTCCCCGAAGGTGGTGACCTGGAAGAGCCGCCCGAAGCTGTTGCCGTTCATTACCACTCACTCGGGGGCGGGGTCATTTCAACGTTGCCAGCCGGCGGCGAGCGGCTCCCGGGTTCGCGGGCCGCGGAGTCGCAGTCGAGTGCCCATCAGGCCACGGCGACGCCGCTCCGGAGCCCGCCGACGCGGTCCTCCGCCCGGCGGCCCACGAACAGTCCCAGGGCCAGCGCGGCGGCGTAGAGGAGGCCGCCGAGCAGGGGGATTCCGAGCACGTCGGCCTTGAAGGCGAGCAGGAAGGCGTCGCCCACGACGAGCCGGGGGAGGAACCGGCCGGTCGCGTAGAACTCGACCCCGAGCGCGAGCGACAGCGGCGCCACGATCGCGACGCGCCAGCGCCGACTCCCGGCGGCGGCACCGAGCGCCACGAGCGCTCCGAGGGTCGCGACGACCACGGTCTCGCGGTGGCCGTAGCCAGTAATCACGGCGGGTGGATCCGCGTACAGCACCGTCGTCACCAGCCACTCGTAGGCCACGAAGGCGACCACGCTCCCGAGGGCGATGGCCGCGACGGCGGCCGTAAGCCCGACACGCCCGGGCAGGCCGACGGCGGCCGCGAGCGCGGCGAACACCAGCACGAACCCGAGGCCCGCGAACGCAGCGAAGTACAGCGCGTCGATTGCGAACCCGTCGCCGGCGGTGGGGTAGACGAGCAACTCGCCGAGATAGAGCGGGTTGGCGAGCAGGGCGACCCCGACCGCGCCGAGCAGGGCGTCCAGTGTGCGTTCCATGGCGCTGACACGAGTCCCGGGCGGCAAGTACTTTGTGACCGCCTGACACGCGGGGCGGCTCAGTCCCCGCCGCCGTCGCCCCCGACCGCCGCGCCGTCCACCGCCGCGCCGAGGTCCCGCATCGTCCCGAAGAAGCCGGGGAAGGAGACGTCGACGTGCTCGGCGCCGGCGACCGTCGTCTCGCCCTCGGCCACGAGGCCGGCGACCGCGAGCGCCATGACGATGCGGTGGTCGCCGCGGCCCTCGAGGGCCGCGCCGTGGAGGGTGGAGTCGCCGCCGTCGACGACCAGCTCGTCCTCGTGTTCGGTCACGCTCGCGCCCATCGCGGTCAGCGCCTCCGCCATCGCGCGCACCCGGTCGGTCTCCTTGTACCGCACGTGCTCGCAGTTCACGATGCGCGTCTCGCCCGACGCCGCGGCCGCGCCCAGCACCGCGATGGTGGGGAGCAGGTCCGGCGTGTCGCCCACGTCAACCTCGACGCCCTCGAGCGGTGACCGGACGACGTCCACCGTGCCGGTGTCGCGGTCCCAGGTGATGCCGGCGCCCATCCGCTCGAGCACGTCGACGATGGCCGCGTCGCCCTGCGCGCCGGGGTAGAGCCCGCGGACCGTGAGTCCCTCCGGCGCCGCGAGCGCGCCCGCCGCGAGCAGGTACGACGCCGAGGAGAAGTCTCCCGGGACGGTGTACTGCCCGCCAGCGGGGTCGTAGGTCTGGCCGCCCGGCACCGCGAAGCCCGCGCTCGTGCGTTCGGTCTCGACGCCGAACTCGTGGCAGACCTCGCGGGTGATCTCGACGTACGGCGCGGACTTCAGCTCGGTCGTGAGCTCGACGTTCAGGCCCTCGTCGGTGACGGCGCCGGCCATCAGGAGCGCGGTGACGAACTGCGAGGAGACGTCGCCCGGCAGGCTGACGCCGCCGCCGTCGACGGTCGGGGCGCCGGGCCCGCCGGCTCCCGGGGCCGGCGTCCCGACGACCAGCGGCGCCTGACCGTTGCCGCGCGTGCTCTCCGCCCGCGCGCCGAGTTGCGCGAGGGCGTCGAGGAGCGGGCCCTGGGGTCGGGAGCGAAGCGAGGCGTCGCCGGTGAGGACCGTGAGTCCCGCGCCGAGCGCCGCGGTCGCGGTGACGAGGCGCATCGTCGTCCCGCTGTTGTGGCAGTCGACGACGTCGTCGGGGACCCCCGGCCGGCCGTCGAACCCGACGACGCGGAGTTCGCTCGCGCGGCCCGCGGCCACGTCGTCGGCGCCCTCGACCGTGCCCCCGAAGGCCTCGACCGCGCGCATGGTGGCGCGGGTGTCGGCGCTGACGAGCGGTCGGCGCACCGTTGCGCCGTCGGCGTAGCCCGCGGCGAGCACCGCCCGGTGGGTGTAGCTCTTCGAGGGCGGGGCCCGGGTCGCGCCCCCGACGGTCGACGGGGCGATGGTGACGTCCATACGTGGGGGTCGCGCGGGCGGGGTTTGAGGATTTGGGAAGCGAGGGATGCGAGGGGCGAACGTCGCGGTCGCGGCGGCCGTGCCGCGACACGCGCGTTCGTCCCTCGAGACGGGCCGCGGGAGGCTCGAACCCCCGGTGAGAGCCGACACGCGGACCGTGCGGGGTGGAGAGCGAGGGGCGAGCCCGCGTGTCGCTGCGCTCCGCGCAGCGACCGCGCGGCTCGTCCCTCGAGACCCACCGCGGGGAGCGCGAGAGGCCGAGCGTCAGCGAGGCCTCGGGACGGGCGAAGGGCAAACGGAGTGAGCCGTGAGCCGCGAGCGACCCGTGGGAGGTGCGGTGCGGCTATCGGATGGCCGCGAGCCCACCGCGAGACGCGTCGCTCGGTCTCGAGGCCTCGCTGCTCACGGCTCGCTTCGTGGCTCGCGGCTCCGCCGTCGCCGGCGCTCTGCGCCGGCTGCCTGCGAGGTCGAAGACCTCGCTCCGCTCGCCCGTCCGGTGGCCTCGCTGCGCCCGGCCACCCGCTCACCGTTCGCTCGTTCCGGGGCCTCCCTCCGGTCGGCCTCGCGTGCCTCACTGCCCTCCCCTCTTTTGGTCCCGCCCACCCACCACCCACCATGCCGAACCCCGACTCCCACGCCCCGCTCGACCCCGACTTCTCCCCCCTCGCGGCCTACTGCGAGGAGGCGGGCGTCGACGGCTACCTCCTCGACGCCGACGGCGAGGACTCCGACCAGCGCTACCTCTCCGGGTTCACCGCGCCAGATGCCTTCGTGACGCTCTTCGTCGACGGCGAGGTGTCCCTCCTGGTCTCCGGACTCGAGTACGGCCGGGCCACCGCCGAGGCGCGGGCCGACGACGTCGAGCGGCTGTCCGCCCACGACTACCGCGAACTCGTCGCCGAGCACGGCCGGCGCGGCGGGCGCGTCCGCGCCGTCGCCGCGTTCCTCGCGGCGCGGGACGTCGACGCGGTCGCGGTGCCCGACGCCTTCCCCCTCGGCACCGCCGACGGCCTGCGCGACCAGGGCGTCGACGTGCGGGTGGAGACCCGCGGCGTCGTCGAGGAGATCCGCGCGACGAAACAGCCCGTCGAGGTCGAGCACGTCCGGACCGCCCAGCGCGCGAACGAGGACGCGATGCGGGCGGCCGAGGACCTCCTGGCGGCGGCGGAGCCCGTCCCGCCCGCCGACCTGGCCGACGCGGTCGAGGGCGAGCCGCTGGGAATCCAGGGGAAGGGGGAGGCGGCGGGGGACGAGGCCGCGAGCGGCGACGGCCCCGTCGACGGCGACGCGCCGGTGCTCGTCCACGACGGCGCGGTGCTCACGAGCGAGCGGGTGAAGGAGGCCATCGAGGTCACGCTCCTCCGCGAGGAGTGTGGCCTCGACGAGACCATCGTGGCCTGTGGCGCCGACGGCGCCGAGCCGCACAACCGCGGGAGCGGACCGCTCCGCGCGGGCGAGCCCGTCGTCGTCGACATCTTCCCCCGCGACAGGTCTACGGGCTACCACGCCGACATGACGCGCACGTTCGTCGTCGGCGAGCCGACCCCCGCCGCCCGCGAGTTCTACGAGGTGACCCGGGAGGCCCAGCGGGCGGGCCTCGACGCGGTGGCGCCGGGCGTCACGGGCGACGCAGTGGACGCGGCCGTCAGCGCGGTGTACGAGGACGCGGGCTACCCCACCCTCCGGTCGGACGACGACGCCGAGACGGGGTTCATCCACGGCACCGGCCACGGCGTCGGCCTCGACGTACACGAGGCGCCGCGGCTCGCGCAGGGCGGCGAGGAGCTCCGACCCGGGCACGTCGTCACCGTCGAGCCGGGGCTCTACGACCCCGCCGTCGGCGGTGTCCGCATCGAGGACCTCGTCGTCGTGACCGAGGACGGCTGCGAGAATCTCACCGCGTACCCCCGCGAGTTCGAGGTCTGAGCGGCGGGCGGCGGCGGACCGCTCCAGCCCGGTTCTCCCGCCGGCCCGAACTCCACCCTTTTTCAGCGGCCCTCCCCTCCCCACCGCCATGCACCTCCTCGTCGTCGGGGCGGGCGACGTCGGCCGGTGGTTCGCCGGCGTCGCCGCCACCGACGGGCCGGTCACGGCGGTGACTTTCGCGGACGTCGACGGCGCCGTGGCGACGGCCGCGGCCGACGAGCTCGCCGCCGCGGGCGGGGGCCCGGCCCGGGACGCCTGCCGGGGCCTCGCGGTGGCGGAGCTACCGCCGGTCCACGACGGCGAAACGAGCGACGACGCGCGCGACGACACGGCCGGCGGAACGGGTGAGGAGCCGGGCGACGTAGTTGGTCGCGGCGCCTACGACGCGGTCTGCGTCGCGGTCCCGCTCCCGGCCGCCGGGGACGCCATCGCGGCCCACGCGCCGCGCGCGTCCGCGGCCGTCGTCGACGTCACGGGCGCGATGGTCGACCCGCTCGCGGCGATGGCCGCGGCCGCACCCGACCGCGAGCGCGCGAGCTTCCACCCGCTGTTCGCCCCCGAGGCCGCTCCGGGCACCGTCGCGGTCGCGACCGACGCCGACGGGCCCGCGGTGGCGGCCCTCCGTGACGCGCTCGCCGACGCCGGGAACGACCTCGTCGCCGTCGGGGCCGCGGAGCACGACGACGCGATGCGCACCGTCCAGGGCCGCGCGCACGCCGCGGTCCTGGCCTTCGCGCTCGCCGCCAGCGAGGACGACGTGCCCGCCGACCTGGCCACGCCGGTGTACGAGCGCCTCGCCGGCCTCGTCGAGCGCGTCACGGGCGGCAACCCCCGCGTCTACGCCGACATCCAGGACGCCTTCGGCGGGGCGGGAGACGTGGCCGCCGCCGCGGCGCGCCTCGCCGACGCCGACCACGACGAGTTCGCTGCGCTGTACGCGGAGGCGCGGGACGCAGGCGGGGCCGGAGACGCGGTGGGAGCAGGCGATCGCGAGGACGACCCACACGCGGGGCGAGAGCGGTGAGCGTCGCCGTCCGCGAGCAGGTCCGCGACAGCGCGCGGTACCTCCGCGAGGTCAGACCGATCGACCCCGAGGAGGTCGCGGCGTACGTCGAGGGGGGCGCCCACCCGGCGGTCGTCCGGCGGGTGCTCCGCGAGGAGGCTTTCGCGCTCGGCCTCGTCGAGCGCCCCGACGGGACGTTCGTCCCGGTGCCCGACGGCCCGCTCGTCCCCGGCGAGGGTGGGGCCCCCGCCTTCGACGGCGTCGACGCGCTCCCGGCGGCCCACGACCGCCGGCTCGCCGACCTGCTCGCCGAGCGCTTCGGCCCGGACTGGGCCGAGGGCGAGAGCGGCGGGCGGCTGCGCAACCGCCTCCGGGAGCTCAAGGCCGCGTACTTCCGCGGCGGCGCGAGCGAGGTCACCTACGACGAGGTGACGGCGCTCGCGTACGCGGTCTACCACCTCGCGGACTTCTACGCCGCGACGCAGTACGTGCTCCACGAGCTGGGCGGCGACGGGCTGCTCGACCGGCGCCTCCGCGTGCTGGACGTCGGCGCCGGCGTCGGCGGCCCCGCGCTCGCGCTCCACGACTACTGCCTCGGCGGGCCGGGAATTGCCGAGGGCGACGATCGCGAGGACGACCACGCGCCGCCCGCGCGCGTCGAGTACCACGCCCTCGAGCCCGGCGGCGGGGCCGGGGTGCTCGACGCGCTCCTCGCGGAGACGGGCGAGAACTTCCGCGCGACGGTCCACGAGACCCGCGTCGAGGAGTTCGACCCGGCGAAGGCACTCGGTGGTGCGCCAGGAGGAGCGGAGGGGGTCGGCGACGCACCCGCCGACGCGGACGCGCAGTTCGACCTCGTGCTGTTCGCGAACGTCCTCAGCGAGCTCGACGCGCCCGTCGACGCCGTGCGGGACGCGCTGGACTGGCTCGCGCCGGAGGGGACGGTCGCGGCGGTCGCGCCCGCGGACCTCGAGACCGCGACGGGCCTCCGAGCCGTGGAACGCGAGGTCGTCGGTGCCGGCGACGCGGCGGCGTACGCGCCGACGGCGTGGCTCTGGCCCAACCGCGACCCCACCGACCGCGGGTGGTCCTTCGACCGCCAGCCACCGATCGCCGAGCCCGAGACCCAGCGCCGCCTCGCGGCGCCGGCCGACCACCCGGAGGAGGTGACCAACACCTCGGTGAAGTTCGCCTACACGCTCCTCCGGCCCGACTACGAGCGCCGCCACGACGTGACGCTCACGCGAGAGCGCGCCATCCCGCTGGGCGACGCCGACGAGGTCGTGACCGACCGCGTCGACCTCGTGGTCTCGAAGCTCTCGCGGGACCTGCGTGCGGTGACCGAGGCCGACGCCGCGGACGAGCCCTCGGTCGAGGCGGGCAACCCCATCTTCAAGGTCGGCGACGGCAGCGAGTCCGTGGAGTGCTACGCTGTCCTGGTACAGGAGGGGATGCTGAACGAGGGGCTCCGGGCGGCGGGGTACGGCGCCATCCTCGCGATGGAGAACGCGCTCGTGCTCTGGAACGACGACGAGGGCGCGTATAACGCCGTCGTGGACGAGGAGACCGTCGTCGACGTGGTGGGCCGGGGGGCGCCGTACTACGGGACCTCGAGCGGGCAGTGACGGCTCGGTCGGTGGATGCGGGCTGGGTCCACGGCCGGCCCGGCGCCCCGGTGCATTGCGGCGGAGCGGACTCGGCCCCGGACCAGCGCCCTTTTGCCTCGACACCGCCCATCCACGCTCGATGAGCGCGGACCCCAGCATCGTCCTCACGAACGACGACGGGATCGACAGCCCCGGGCTCCACGCCCTCCAGGACGCGCTGTCGGCGGTCGGCGACGTGACGGTCGTCGCCCCCAGCGGCGACCAGAGCGCGGTGGGCCGCTCCATCTCCGGCGAGGTGCGGGTCGCCGAGCACGAGCGGGGGTACGCCATCGACGGCACGCCCGCGGACTGCGTGGTCGCCGCGGTCGAGACGCTCTGCCCGGGCGCAGACCTCGTCGTCGCGGGGTGCAACCACGGCGCGAACCTCGGGATGTACGTGCTCGGCCGCTCCGGGACGGTCTCGGCCGCGGTCGAGGCGGCGTACTTCGGCGTCCCCGCCATCGCCGTCTCGCGGTACGTCCCCGCCGAGCTGTACGAGGACGGCGCCCACGAGCGCGCGGACTACGAGGAGGCCGCCGCCGTGACGCGGTACCTCGCGGCGCGGGCCCCCGCGGCCGGTGTGTTCACCGAGGCCGACTACCTCAACGTGAACGTGCCGACCGAGGTGGCGACCGCCGGGGCGGACGGCGACGAGACGGCCGCCACCGCCGAGATGGAGATCACCCGGCCGTCGCTGGCCTACGAGATGTCCGCGCAGCGAAACGGCGACACCATCACCCTCCACGACGAGGTCTGGGAGCGCCTCCGGGGTGGCAAGTGCCCGGACCCGCCCGGGACCGACCGCCGGGCCGTCGCGGAGGGCCGTGTGTCGGTGTCGCCCCTCGCGGCGCCACACGCCACGCTCCACCACGAGTCGCTCGACGAACTGGCGGCGGCGTACGGTGGGTCCGACGCCCCGGACGCGTAGCCGGCACGGCGGCAGCCGGGCCTACTGAAACCGGAACGTCTCGAGGTTCTTCGGCGCGAACGTGCGCATGTCGAACTCGTGGTAGAGCGCGCTCGAGAGGTCCTGCACCGAGCGCTCGTCGCCGTGCACGCAGAGCACCTTCTCGGGCCGGGGGTTCATCGTGCGCACGAAGTCCATCAGCCCCTGGCGGTCGGCGTGCCCGGAGAACCCGTCGACGGTCTCGATGTTCATCGTGAGCGGCACGCGCTCCTTGCGTCCACGATCGCCGGGCAACGGGATGGTGTCCTTCCCGCGCTGGATGGCCCGCCCCATCGTCCCCTGGGCCTGGTAGCCCACGAAGACCAGGGAGTTCTCGTCCTGGCCGCCGACGTGGCGGAGCCAGGACATGATGGGGCCGCCGGTGACCATCCCGGAGGTCGAGAGGACGATGCAGGGCCCGCCGTCCGCGATCTCCTTGCGCTCGTCGTCGCCGCCGTCGATGTGGTTGAACTGCTCCGCGAGGAACGGGTTCTCGTCCTCGTGGAAGATGCGGTCCCTGAGCTCGTCGCGGAGGTACTCCGGGTACGTGGTGTGGATGGCGGTGGCCTCCCAGATCATGCCGTCGAGGTGGATGGGCATCGTCGGGATCTCGCCCGTGCGCATCGCCTCCTCGAGGACGAGCATGATCTCCTGGGAGCGACCGACCGCGAA
>JBDGTC010000132.1:0-8661 GCA_042217215.1 Halobacteriaceae archaeon | reverse complement strand
CGACCGCACCACCTTCGCCATCGCCCACCGCCTCTCGACCATCAAGGACGCCGACCAGATAATCGTGCTCGAGGACGGCCGCGTCGTCGAGCGCGGTACCCACGATGACCTCCTCGCCGAGGACGGCCTCTACGCGCACCTCTGGGGCGTGCAGGCCGGCGAGCTCGACGAGCTGCCCGAGGAGTTCGTCGAGCGCGCCCAGGAGCGCCAGGCGCGCGCCGAGGTCGACGACGACTGAGACACGCGGGGTGACTCGGCCGCCCGGGCCGTACCTTCTTCTCCCGGGCCGCCGACAGGCGACCATGGCCGACCTCCTCGACACGTACATCGAGAACCGCTCGCCGGTCCAGCCCCAGCACGCCAACAACCACGGGACCGTCCACGGCGGGAACGTGATGCGGTGGATGGACGAGGTGGGCGCGCTCGCGGCGACCAGACACGCCGGCGAGACGGTCGTCACCGCCAGCATCGCCCAGCTGAACTTCGAGCGACCGGTCCCCATCGGCGAGACGGTGCTGATCCGGGCGTACGTCTACGCCACCGGGCGGACGAGCATGCGCGCCTACATCGAGGCCTTCCGCGAGCAGCCCCGGACCGGCGACGAGGAGCAGACGACGGCGTCGCACTTCGTCTTCGTCGCCGTGGACGAGGACGGGAAGCCCGTCGAGGTGCCGGAGGTGACCATCGGGAGCGAGCGGGGCGAGAAGCTCCGGCAGGCGGCCCGCGAGGACGAGCCCCACAGCCTCGGCGGTGGTGGTGAGAACCCGTGAAGCTCGCCGAGGCGGCGTGGCCCGACGTGGCCGACGCCGACCCGACGGTCGCGCTCGTTCCGGTCGGGAGCACCGAGCAGCACGGCCCGCACGCGCCGCTCTCGACGGACACCGTCGCGGCCGCGGCGGTCGCGGAGGCCGCCGTCGAGCGCACCGGCGTCTCGGTCGCCGTCGCACCGCCGATTCCGGTCGGCATCTCCGCGGAGCACCGCCACTTCGCCGGCACAATGTGGGTCTCGCCGGACACCTTCCGCGCGTACGTCCGGGAGGCCGCGGAGAGCCTCGGCGCGCAGGGGGCCGACCGCGTGGTGTTCGTCAACGGCCACGGCGGCAACACCGACGCGCTCCGCGAGGTCGCCGCGGGCCTCACCCGCGCCGAGGATGGGCCGGTCGACCTCGCGGCGGCGTTCACGTGGTTCGACGCGGTCGACGAACCGGACATGGGCCACGCCGGCCCGGTCGAGACGAGCCTGATGCTCGCGGTCGCCTCCCACCGCGTGCACGAGGACCGGCTGGCCGACGCCGCGGCCGAGGGCGCGTCCTCCTGGGGCGCGTTCGTGAACGGGACGGCGGTGGCGTACGACACCGCGGCGTTCTCGCCGAACGGGACGGTCGGGGACCCCACCGACGCCGACGCGGCGCGGGGCGATGAGTTACTCGACGCCGCCGCGGCGGCACTCGGAGAGGTCGTCACCGCCGTCGCCGACCGGGACCCCGACGCGCTGGTCGGGCCCGTGCACCCCGACCGGGAGGGGTAGGTGCGTCGCCGGCGGCGGCGATCACGCCGACACGCCGAGCGCGACGTGGACGGCGAGGCGAGAGACCACTTTCACTTCCGGGCCGGTATTTAAGCCCCGGCGGCCCCGACGTGTCAACATGAGCCAGGCGACGCTCGACGACGAGGACCTCTTCGGGGAGGCGGCCAGCGAGATGCGCGCCGACGTCGAGGAGCACCTCGACGCGGCGCGGGCGGCGCTGCCCGACGCGACCGACGTCTGGGCGGTGAAGGCCGACAACACGCTCGGCGCGCTGAACGGGCTCCGGACGGCGCTCGCGGCCGACGAGGCCAGAGAGCACTACCGCGACGCGAAGAAGTGGTACACGATGGGCGAACGCGCCGGGGCCTTCGAGGACGCCGACGACCTCGCCGCCGACATCCAGGAGCTCGAGACGCTCTTCGCGGACCTCGACGAGGCGCGCGAGCAGGTCGGGGACCTCGCGGCCACCCTGCCCGAGCTCCGGGACGCGCTCGCCGAGGACTGACGAACGCAGCGTCTTCCGGCTTCAGTCAACCCGCTCCAGTGCGGTCAGTCGCATCAGCGGGTAGCCGTCCTCCATCGCCATCGCTGCGACCGCGCGCACGCCCTCGACCTCCACCGTCACCGTCGCCTCGAGATACCGGCCCGTCAACTCGGCGTACCCGCGAGTCGTCTCCAGCGCGTCGGCGAGCACCGTCGCCTCGACGTCGACGCAGTGGGGCTGGTTCTCGATTGCCGCCTCGATGGCCGCCTCGAGGCTCGCCGCCGACGCGGGGCTCACCGGCGTGCCGGCGAACTGGTGGTAGAGCGCGCCGAACTTCACGCCGACCTCGAAGCAGGCCTCGTGTGCCGCCTGGACCTCCATGCGCCCGGTCGGTGGCCGGCGGGCTAAGGTATTGGGGAGTGTACGGCCGTGGCGCTCCGCCCCCGCGGCCCTTTTGTGCGGGCAATGCCAACCGCTGGTCAAGCAATGTTCCCCCAGCAGGTCGCCGCGGCCCTCGACGCGGTTGGTGCCGGCGTCGCCGCGTACGGCGACGACGGCCGGTTCGCGTACGTCAACCCGGCCTACGCCGACCTGCTGGGGACCGACCGCGAGACGCTCCGGGGGACACCGATCTGGGCAATCAACCCCGCGTTCGACGCCGACCGATTCGGGGACTACTGGGACTCGTTCGACGAGGGCCAGTCGCGCGTCGCCGACGCGACACACGTCTACGGCGACACCCGCATCGAGGTCTCCGTTCGGACCACGTGCACCACCTTCGAGGGGCGGCGGTACCACGTCGGGACCATCGTCGACCGGGGGCGCGAGGAGACCCTCGACGCCGAGGTGGCCTACCAGGCGTCGGTGCTCGAGGCGATCAAGGAGGCGACGATCGATGGCCTCCTGCTCGTCGACGAGGACGCCGACATCGTGTCGTACAACCGCCGGTTCGCGGAGCTGTGGGACCTCCCCGAGTCGCTCCTCGAGGCGGGGAACGACGAGCCGGTCCTCGAGCGCGTCGTCGCACAGGTCGCCGAACCCGAGCAGTTCCGTGAGCGGGTGGCGTCCCTCTACGACCACCCCGAGGAGGACGCGCGGGACCTCATCGAACTCCGGGACGGCCGGACCATCGACCGCTACACCACGGCGGTCTGGGTCGACGGGACCTACGAGGGGCGGCTGTGGGTGTTCCGCGACATCACCGAGCGCGTCGAGCGCCAGCGCCGCCTCGAGCGGCAGAACCGCCGCCTGGAGGAGTTCGCCACCCTCGTCAGTCACGACCTCCGGAACCCCCTCGGCGTCGCACAGGGGCGCATCGAACAGGTCGCCGAGGAATGTGACTCCGAGCACGTCACCGCCGTCGAGCGCTCGCTCGACCGGATGGAGGCGCTGGTCGATGACATGCTCGCGCTCGCGCGTCAGGGGCGGGCCATCGGGGATCGCCGGCGGGTCGTCCTCGCCGACGTCGCCCGCCGGGCGTGGGAGGCAGTCGACGCGCCGCGCGCGACGCTGGCGGTGGAGACCGGTGCGACGCTCGGCGCTGACCCGGACCGCCTGTGCCAGGCCCTCGAGAACCTGTTCCGGAACGCCGTGGAGCACGCCGGCCCCGAGGTCACCGTGACCGTCTCCGCGCTCCCGGACGGCCGCGGGTTCGCGGTCGAGGACGACGGGCCGGGCCTCGACCCGGATCTCGGGGAGGACGTCTTCGAACTCGGCGTCACGTCCGCGCCGGACGGGACGGGCTTCGGGCTCGGCATCGTCGAGGAGGTGGTGTCCGCCCACGGGTGGGAGGTCGGCGTCACGGAGGGGACCGACGGCGGCGCGCGCTTCGAAGTCACGGGGGTCGACCTGCGCGAGGGTGGCGACTGACGCGGCACCACGGCCGCCGCGGGACCGCCGTCCGCCGCCGGCCCCGCGAACCGCACGTTACAAGGCGCCCCTCGCCGTCCCACCACCTGAATGGACGCGCCCGTGCTCCTGACCGGCGCCGGCGGTCGCGTCGGGCAGGCCATCCTCGACGGGATCGGCGACCGCTACGACTGGCGCCTGCTCTTCCACAGCGCGCCGGGAGAGGAGCCCGACCACCCCTACGCCGTCGGCGACGTGGTCGACGAGGCCGCGATGCGCGAGGCGGTCGAGGGCGTCGGTGCCGTCATCCACCTCGCCGGCGACCCCCGGCCGGAGGCACCCTGGGAGAGCGTCCTCGACAACAACATCCACGGCACCCGGACCGTCCTCGAGGCCGCGGTCGACGCCGGCGTCGAGAAGTTCGTCTACGCCTCCTCGAACCACGCCGTCGGCCACTACGAGACCGAGCGCAAGCCAGAGCTCTACCGCGCCCACGACGACTTCCGCCTCGACGGCACCGAGTTCCCGCGCCCGGGCAACCTCTACGGCGTCTCGAAGGCCGCGGGCGAGATCCTCTGCCGGTACTACCACGACGAGCACGACATCAGCGCGGTCTGTGTCCGCATCGGCAACCTCACCGTCGGCCACCCGCCCATCGACTACGAGCGCGGGCAGGCGATGTGGCTCTCCGGACGGGACTGCGCACAGCTCCACGAGCGCTGCCTCGAGGCCGACTACGACTTCGAGATCGTCTACGGCATCTCCGACAACGACCGAAAGTACTACTCCCTGGAGCGGGCGCGGGACGTGCTGGGGTACGAACCGCGGGACAACTCCGCGGAGTGGGACGGGGCGGAGAAGGTCGCCGGGGACGACTGAGCCTCAGCCCGTGACGCGGATCCGCTGCCCGCGGAGCACCAGCCCGAGCCCGGCGGCCGCGAGGAGTGCGGTGAGGCCCAGTTCGAGGTACCGGCCGAACGCTCCCGAGAGCGGACCGCCGGCGCTCGCGCTCGCGACGGCAGAGAGCGTGTAGACCTCCCCGTCGCCGGTCGAGAACAGCAGCCCCGAGAGGTCGTGGTGCTCACGGGTCGTGGCCGAGCCGTCGGAGATGACGGCGCCGACGACCGGCGGGCCGCGGTCGACCGGGGTGCTCGCGCCCAGGAGCATCTCCTCGGCCGAAACCGGCTCGAGCGTGAGCCGGGCCGTCTCGCCGCTCTCCACGTGGTCGGTCTCGAAGGCCCCGTCACTCCCGAGGAAGACGTAGTCGTAGCCGTGCACCCGGTTCTCCACGAGCAAGGTGTTGTTCACCACGACTCCGCCATGCTCGTGGGTGTAGCGCTCCAGCCCGCAGGTGCGGTACGCGTCGCTGAGGCAGGCGACGTCGGGGTCGTTGACCGCCGTTGAAACGGACCCGTTCTCGATGGCGACAGGGTGAGCCTCGTACCGCGTCCACGTCGGATCGTCCCAGTGGAGCATCGGGACTACAGCGGGTTGAGCAGGAGGACCACGCCGATCGCGACGAGGAGGCGGCCCCGCCCGAGCGTGTCGACGGCCGATCGCACGGCCGCCCAGAACCGGCTCGCCACGGCTCATCCACCCCCGCTGGCTGTCGGTCGGCCAGCTCCCGGTCCGTGAACCGCCGCTGCAAGCATCCACGGTGATGACGAACCCCTCACGCACCCAGCACGTCGCCGTCGGCGTACTTCTCCTCGTACTCCTGGGGGTCCGCGACGAGGATGAGGATGCCCTCGATGAGCCCCAGCAGCGCCGGGATGGCCGTCCAGAAGAAGCAGAGGTAGAGCAGGCCGAGGCCGACCCGGCCCTGGTAGAACTTGTGGGCGCCGAGGCCGCCGAGCAGGAGCGCGAGGATGCCCGCGACCATCTGGTCGGAGTCCGCGCCGGCACTCCGGCCCAGCGCGGGTTGCTCGACGCCACAGTCCGGACACAGCTCGGCCTGCTTGTTCACCAGCGCGCCGCAGTTCACGCAGTACTTCTCGTCCGCGGAGCGCTCGCCGTGGCCGCCCTCCAGCTTCGTGGACTGGTTGACGCCACACTCCGGGCAGACGTCCGCGTCCCCGGCGATGTCCTCGCCGCAGTTGATGCAGTGTGTCATCGCTGGTCCCGACCTCGCGGCGCAGCGGTAAATATCTCCCCCGCGTCACGACCCGTCGCGTGCCGCGAGGAGCGCGACCGCGAGCAGGCCGTACGCCAGCCCGACCGCCAGCACGCGCACGTCGCCGGCGACGAACAGGCGCCCGAGGCCGAGGCCGTAGCCCGCGCCGAGGAGCGCGCCCGTCGCTGTGCGGACGGGGTTGAGACCCGCGCGGTCGGTGAACGCCGTCGCCGTCCAGTCGAGGAGCGCCGGCGCGGGGAGGACGGCGACGAGGGCCAGCGCGACGGCGTCGGGCGCGGCCGGGGCGCCGAGCGCGGCGAGTGTGTGGGGCGCGCCGAGCGCGAACGCCACGATTCCGGCGACGATGCCGGGGTAGATGCCGGCACAGCGCGCGCAGAGCCGGACCCGCCGGTCGCCGACAGCGAGGGCGTAGCACCGGTCGTGGTCGGCCGGCACGTGGTGGGAGAGGAGGTACGGCCGCGTGGCTCGCCACCCCTCGGCCAGCCCCGCCCGGAGGTCGCGGTCGGTGCGGTCGGTCGGCACGGCGCGGTGGAGGGCGCGCGGTGCCAAAACGCTCCCGCCCACACCGGCCGGCGGGGACGGCGGTGACCGACGGCGCGCCACCACCGCGGCCGCCACCGCGCGACCCTCGTCGCAAGCCCTTAGCCCCCGCGGCGGCATCCTCCCCCCATGACAGCGGCCACCTTCCGCGGCTACCGCCGCCCGGACGGCCGCGTGGGCGTGCGGAACCACGTCGCCGTCCTGCCCACGTCGGTCGCGGCGAGCCAGGTCGCCGAGCGCGTGGCGAGTGCGGCCGGCGCGTGGGCGCGGGCCTGCCCCCACCAGATGGGCACCCGCCAGCCCGACGCCGCCCGGGAGCAGACCGCGCGCGTGCTCGCCGGCGTCGGGAAGAACCCGAACGCGGGCGCGGCCCTCGTGGTCGAACTCGGGACCGAGGACCTCGACGCCGACGCGCTCGCCGACGAGATCGCGGGAACCGTCGCGGCCGTCGAGACGCTGTCGGTCCGCGCGGCCGGCGGCACCCGCGCCGCGGTCGAGGCCGGCGTCGCGCTCGCGCGGGACCTGAACGACGAGATCGCCGACCAGCGCCGCGAGACCGCCGACGCCGGCGAGCTGGTGCTGGGCGTGGAGTGTGGCGGCAGCGACGCCACCAGCGGCATCGCGGCGAACCCCGCGGTCGGTGCCGCGGCCGACCGCCTCGTCGCGGCAGGGGGCACCGTCGCCATCTCCGAGACGCCGGAGTTCATCGGCGCGGAGCACCTCCTCGCCGAGCGGTGTGCCGACGACGAGACGCGCGAGCGCCTGCTCCACGCCGTCGCGGCACGCGAGTCGGCGGCGGCGCTGATGGGCGTCGACATGCGCGGCGCCCAGCCCTCGCCGGGCAACCAGGACGGCGGACTGACCACCATCGAGGAGAAGAGCCTCGGCGCCATCGCGAAAGGCGGCACGACGCCGGTCCGGGACGTCGTGGAGTACGGCGAGCGCCTGCCCGACGGGAGCGGCCTCGTCGTGATGGACTCGACGGGGTACGACGTCGAGAGCGTGGTCGGGAAGGTCGCGGGCGGCGCGCAGGTCGTCGCGTTCACGACCGGCCGCGGCTCCACGACCGGCAACCCCCTCGCGCCGGTGCTGAAGGTGACCAGCAACCCCCGGACCGCCGACCGCATGGCCGACAACCTGGACCTCGACGCCTCGACCGTGCTCGACGGCGAGGCCGTCGACGCGGTCGGCGAGCGGTGTTACGAGTCCCTCCTCGCGGTCGCCGACGGCGAGCCCACGGCCGCGGAGCGCCACGGCCTCCGGGAGTTCGCGGTCACCGAGGTCCAGCCCGTCGAGTTGGCCGCCCAGGACGCCGGCGAGGGGCGGGCTGCGGGGGTGGGAGAGTGAAGGGCGCGGTGCACGAGGCGGCCGCGCTCGTGCTCGCCGAGGAGGACACGGTCGCCACCGCCCTCGACGACCTCGCGGCCGGCCGGACCGTCCCACTGTCCGGCGACGCCGCCGTCACGCTGTCCGAGCCGGTCGAGTTCGGTCACAAATTCGCGCTCGCGGCGCACGACGCCGGCGACCCGGTCCGGAAGTACGGCGAGGTGATCGGACGCGCCACCGCCGCCATCGAGCCCGGCGAGTGGGTCCACACGCACAACCTCGAGAGCGCGCGAGGGCGGGGCGACCTCGCCGGCGGGAGCGGGGGCGAGACGCGGGAATCACCCACGGAGGGTGGGTCGTCGTGAGCGTCGACGCCGACCCCGACGCGCCGGGCGGCGCGGACAGCGCCGACGTGGACGGGGGAGACGGCGCAGGCGACCCGCCGCTCGGCTCCCGCCGCGACGGCCGGCCGCCGGGCGTGCGCGACCACGTCCTCGTGCTCCCGTCGGTGATCTGCTCGCACGTCGTCGCCGAGCGCATCGCCGAGCGGGTCCCGCGTGCGCGGGCGGCGCCCCACGACCACGGCTGCGGGCAGATCGGCGCGGACAAGGCACAGACCCGGCGCACGTTCCTCGGCGTGGCACGGAACCCCAACGTGGCGGGCGCGGTCGTCGTCGGTCTCGGCTGCGAGGGCGTCCAGAGCGACGGCGTCGCGGCCGACCTGCGCGAGCACGTCCCCACGCGTGAGCTGTCCATCCAGGGCGAGGGCGGGACGGGGGCGGCCGTCGAGGCCGGCGCCGC
>JBDGTC010000128.1:7370-8866 GCA_042217215.1 Halobacteriaceae archaeon | reverse complement strand
GGGAAGTCGAGGTGCCACGCCGCGAGGTACGCACACGCCGCGCCGCGGCGCTTCCCCGAGCGGTTGATGGCCGCCGTGACGTCGTTCGAGATGCGGAGGAAGGGCACCACGCCGGTCGACTCCACGCCCGTCGAGGAGATGAGCGACCCCGAAGCGCGGACGTTCGTCCAGTCGTTGCCCAGCCCGCCGCTGTACTTCGAGAGCACCGCGTGGGACCGGTACGCGTCGAAGATGCCCTCGAGGTCGTCGGGCACCGTCGTGAGGTAACACGACGAGAGCTGCGGCCGGGTCGTCCCGGCGTGGAACAGCGTCGGCGTGGAGGGGGTGAACCGGAGCGTCGACATCGCGTCGTAGAACTCCCGGGCCCGGGCCGCGGGGTCGTCCTCCTCCAGGGCCAGTCCCGCCGCGACCCGGAGCCAGAACACCTGCGGGAGCTCCTGGGGCTCGCCGTCGGGGTCGAAGCGCAGCAGGTAGCGCTGCCGCAGCGTCTCCATCGCCATGTACTCGAGCCGGTCGTCCCGCGCCGGCTCGATGGCCTCCGCGAGGTCGGCGAGGTCGTAGGTCTCGACGAGCGCCGGATCGAGGACGTCGGCCTCGACGCCGCGCCGGACCGCGTCGACGAACGACGCGCGGTAGGCCGCGGTCCGCTCGTCGCCCGCGAGGCGCTCGCCGAACACCCGGCGCTCCATCTGCTCGCCGAGCGCCGCCGCGGCCGCGCGCTTGAGCGCGGGCTCGCGGTCCACGTGGGCGGTGAGCGCGCCCACCGCGGCCTCGTACCGCTCGGCCGTGCTCGCGCCGTCGTAGCTGGTGCGCTCGGCGTCCTCCCGGACCGCCTCCCGGAGGGCGGGGTCCACGTCGTTGGCTGTCGCGCTGTGCGCCCGCTCCAGGATGCCCCGGAGCTCGACCGTCGCGGCGGACTGGGGTGCACTCATGGGTGAACGCGGCGCCCGCGCCGGCCACGCCCGCTCGGGTCGCCACCGCGTGAGGGGTGCCGCGGCTCGGCGACCGCCGACGGCGGCATACATGTGGCGTGTGCCGGTGCGAACGCCGCAACATGTGGAGTGTAGCCGGGGCATATAACGTTTTCCCAGCGCAGTTGTTGTAGGAAAAGCGCGGTTGTCTTCCGGGGGTGGGTGCTCGGGGACGCCACCGGCGCACCGCGAGGTCGTTCGCGGTCGGTGCGTGGCGTGGAGGAACAGGAGTCACTCGAGCCCGACAACAGCACGGTCGACGTGTCGGGCGGTCTCGTTTAACTCGACCGCCCTCCCGCCGACCGTCTCGCGGCGCTCGTTCGTGGTCGGTGCGCGAAGCGCACCGACGTGCTCACGGCTTCGCCGTTCGCTCGTTCGGTGGCCTCCCTGTGGTCGGCCACCCGCGCTTCACTCGCGCCGCGCTGCTCGCGTGTCGGCCTCGCTGTCGCTCGGCCTCCCGCTCGCCATTCCGCGGCGCTCGTTCGTGGTCGGTGCGCGAAGCGCACCGACGTGCTCACGGCTTCG
>JBDGTC010000128.1:0-7270 GCA_042217215.1 Halobacteriaceae archaeon | reverse complement strand
TCCCGCTCGCCATTCCGCGGCGCTCGTTCGTGGTCGGTGCGCGAAGCGCACCGACACACTTCACTCGCGCCGCGCTACCGAACCTTCATACCCGGTCACGCGCAAGAGAGGTCGAATGGCGCACGCGGAGAACACCGACCTCGTCGAGCGCTTCGAGCAGTTCTACCGCCGCTACTACGCGGACGAGGTGGCCGCGCTCGCGCAGAACTACCCCCGCGACCAGCGGTCGCTGTACGTCGACTTCGAGGACCTCGAGACCTTCGACCCGGACCTCGCAGACGACGTCCGCAACAAGCCCGCGCAGTTCGTCGAGCACGCCGAGGAGGCGCTCCGGCGCTACGACCTCCCGGTCGACGTCGACCTCGAGCACGCTCACGTCCGCATCCGCGGGCTCCGCCAGTCGACGGACATCCGCGAACTGCGCTCCCGCCACGTCAACCAGCTCGTCGCGCTCTCAGGCATCGTCAGGAAGTCCACCGAGGTGCGACCGAAGGTCCAGGTGGCGGCCTTCGAGTGCCAGCGCTGTGGCACGATGACCCGCATCAAGCAGTCCGGCGGCTCCTTTCGCGACCCCCACGAGTGTGCGGGCTGTGAGCGACAGGGTCCTTTCCAGATCAGCTTCGACGAGTCCGAGTTCGTCGACTCCCAGCAGCTCCGCATCCAGGAGCGCCCGGAGGGGTTGCGGGGCGGCGAGACGCCCGAGAGCATCGACGTCCAGATCGAGGACGACGTCTGCGGTCGCGCGACGCCCGGCGACTACGTCACCGTCACCGGCATCCTCCACCTCGACCAGAGCGGCGACGACCGCGACCGCTCCCCCGTCTTCGACGTGTACATGGAGGGGCTCAGCCTCGAGATCGAGGACGAGGAGTTCGAGGAGATGGACATCTCCGACGAGGACCGCGAGACCATCCTCGAGCTCTCGCAGAGCGAGACCATCTACGACGACATCGTCGACTCCATCGCGCCCTCCATCTACGGCTTCGAGCTGACGAAGCTCGCGATGGCGCTCCAGCTGTTCTCGGGCGTCACGAAGCACCTGCCCGACGGCTCCCGGACGCGGGGAGATCTTCACATCTTGCTGATCGGGGATCCGGGGACGGGGAAGTGCGTCGCCGGGGACACCAGAGTGACCCTCGCCGACGGGACGACCCCCGAGATTCGTGAACTCGTTGAGGAGAACCTCGACGACCCGACTCCCGTTGACGACGGGGTCTACGACGAGGTGGATATCCCCGTTCCATCGCTCGAGGATGACGGTACCATCGGTCACCGGCGTGCGACGAAGGTGTGGAAGCGCGAGGCGCCCGAGACGATGTACCGGGTGCGGACGAGTGACGGGCGGGACGTCACGGTCACGCCATCCCACCCCCTCTTCGTACAGTCCGGGTGCGGCTTCGAACCGACCGTCGCGGAGGCGCTCTCCGCGGGTCAAGTGGTCGCCGTTGGTGGGGACTCCGGAGTTCGAGCCCAGCCGGAAGGCACGGCGGAATTGGCCGGGGACGGGGGAGTCACAACGGCCGGCCGTGCCGGAACCGACCGTATCGTCGACATCGAACCCATCGAGCCAACTGACGAGTGGGTCTACGACCTGGAGATCGAAGAGACGCACAACTACCTCTCGAACGGCATCGTCTCGCACAACTCCCAGCTGCTTCAGTACGTCCAGAACATCTCCCCGCGGTCGGTGTACACCTCCGGGAAGGGATCGTCCTCGGCCGGCCTGACGGCGGCGGCTGTACGCGATGATTTCGGGGACGGCGGCGAGTGGAGCCTCGAGGCTGGGGCACTCGTGCTGGCCGACCGCGGCATCGCGGCGGTGGACGAGCTCGACAAGATGCGATGTGTGACCGGCGATACCCTGGTCCACTTGGCGGACGGAGAGGTGGCTCCCCTCCAGGACCTCGCCACCGACGCTGCACGTGAGGGCGAGATCGAGGAACTCGACAACGGGCGGACCATCCGAGATGTCGACCTCTCGGTGTGGACCATGAACGACGCCGGCGAACTCGTGCGCCGTCCCGTCTCAGCCGTCCACGAATACGAGGCGCCACAGGAACTCGTCGAGGTTACCCTCTCATCGGGGGAGGAGCTAACCTCGACGGCAGACCATCCGTTCTTCGTCCGAGAGGCCGGGCGGAGAACTGAACGCAGTGCGGCGAACCTCGGGGCGGGTGATTGGGTATACGTCCCCCGGTCGATTCCTCAGGCGACGACAGATGGGGGTGTTCGTGCGTCCTCATCAGCGGACTCGACGGACCACACTCTCGGGACTGGAAGCACGCAACCGGGCCTCTCTCCGGCCCTTGCGGCAATCCTCGGATATCTGTCCGGCGACGGGAACATCTACCAGGACGGCGACGGGCGTCCCCACGGGATACGGTTCACTAACGCCGAGCCAGAACTGCTGGCGCACTTCGAGGATGTCTGTCGGGAGGAGTTCGACGCAGAGCCGAGCCGACCCGAATCCGAGGTCCGCGAGGACGGGGTGCAGACCGTCCGCTTGTATGGCCGCGACTACGCCGAGGTGGTTCTCGACGCAGGGATGACCCTGGAGACGTACGAGAGGAAGTCGTTCCCGCGAGGTGTTACTCGAGGGAGCCCTGCCTCGAAGGCTGCCTTCGTCCGTGCGCTCGCTGACAGCGAGGGGTGGGTTGACACCACGTCGGGGAACCTCCGGATTGCGTCCTCGAGCTACGACCTCCTCCTCGGGACGAAGAGCCTCCTCCTCGAGTTCGGCATCGGGAGTCAGATTCACGAGCGGGAGCGCGCCGACGGTCGCGATCTCTTCAATCTGGTTGTCACAGACGCCGACGCCCTTCGTGCATTCGAGCGCCGGGTGGGCTTCACCCTCGACCGGAAGCAAGAGGCCCTGGAGAACGTCGTCGAGGGCGTCGGTGGCGGGCGGACGGTTCTGGACGTGATTCCCGACGTCGGCGACCGGCTCCTCACGCTTCGAACTGCGCTCCTCCTCAACCAGGGGGAGTGTGGGCTTCAAGCAGGAACGTACTGTGACTTCGAAAACGGGCACGCGAACCTCTCGTTCGATCGGGCGACGGACGTCCTGAGGGCCTTCGAGGGGAGAAGGCGAGCGGCCCTGGACGACCTCCGACGACTCGAATCTGAGCAATCGTGGGCGGCCATCGACCGGCTCGTCGACGCCTACCATATTTCTCAGTCAGAACTCGCGAACGGGTCGAGTTACTCCCAGCAGTCGGTTTCCCGGCTATGGGGACGAGACGAGGAACTCCGCTCCCACATACAGGACCGGATTACAACCGTCCTCCAGTCCGTCGCAGGGACGGACCTGGACCAACTTGAGGACCTGGTCCGGGGCGACGTCAAGTGGCGTCAGGTCGAGCAGGTCGAAACGGTGGCACCGGAGGCAAGTAACGAACGGGTGACGGCCCTCGAGGCGACACTGGGCTCCCTGCTCGACTGTTCCCCTCGTGCGGCAGTCCAAACGGCCCGGGACATCCTCGATGACGATTCCACTCCCGCTGATTGGGGCGAGCTCCGTGCCACCCTCGACCGGCACGAGATTTCACACTCGTCGCTGGCACGGTCTGTCGGCGTATCCCAGTCCACCGTTACGCGGTGGCTCAACGAGACCACGGACGGACGGGAGTTCGAGGCTGTCCGTCGTGCGGCCAATCAACTGATTACTCGGCGCCGTGCGGAGCTGGACGAGTATCTGGAAGAAATAGAGTCGCTTCAGTCCCCACGTGTCTACGATCTCACCGTCGAGGGCACCCACAACTTCGTCGCGAACGGGATGGTCGTCCACAACTCCGAGGACCAGTCGGCGATGCACGAAGCACTAGAGCAGCAAAGCATTAGTGTAAGCAAAGCGGGAATTAACGCCACCCTCAAGTCCCGCTGCTCGCTCCTCGGCGCCGCGAACCCCACCTACGGCCGGTTCGACCAGTACGAGCCCATCGGCGAGCAGATCGACCTCGCGCCGCCGCTCATCTCCCGGTTCGACCTCATCTTCACCGTCACCGACCAGCCCGACGCCGAGAAGGACCGCCGGCTCGCCGAGCACATCATCCAGACCAACTACGCGGGCGAGCTGAACACCCACCGCGAGGAGATGGCGACGTCGAACATCTCCGAGGCCGAGGTCCAGAAGCACGTCGAGGAGGTCGCGCCCGCCATCGACGCCGAGCTCCTCCAGAAGTACGTGGCGTACGCCCGCCGGCACTGCTTCCCGACGATGTCCGACGAGGCGATGGACCGCATCCGGGAGTTCTACGTCGACCTCCGCGCGGAGGGTCAGGACGAGGACGCCCCGGTGCCCGTCACCGCCCGGAAGCTCGAGGCGCTGGTCCGGCTCGCGGAGGCCTCCGCGCGCATCCGCCTCTCCGACACCGTCACCGCCGACGACGCCGACCGCGTCATCGAGATCGTGCGCTCCTGCCTGCGCGACATCGGCGTCGACCCCGAGACCGGGAACTTCGACGCCGACGTCATCGAGACGGGCACCTCGAAGACCCAGCGCGACCGCAAGAAGTCCATCACCGACCTGGTCGAGGAGATCGAGTCCGAGCACGAGGAGGGGGCACCGGTCGAGGAGGTCCTCGACCGCGCGGAGGAGAACGGCATCGAGCGCTCGAAGGCCGAGAGCGAACTCGAGAAGCTCACCACTCGCGGCGAGCTGTACAAGCCCTCGAACGACCACGTCCGGACGATCTGACCCGCGGCGAGCGTCCCGCGCGCCGCGCCCGGTCGATCGGCCGCGGATCCGAGCGCGTCGCTTTTGGCCCCGCCGCGCGACGTCCGGCCATGGACGTGCTCCACACCGCGATCTGGGTGTCCGACCTCGACGCGACGACCACCTTCTACGAGGACCACCTCGGCCTCTCACAGACGCGCGAGTTCGTCGGCGACGACGGGGCGGTCAACTACTTCGTCGCGGGCGAGGGCGACACCGAGATCCAGTTCAAGCACGACCCCGAGGGCGACGGCGAGCCGGTCGACCCGGGCGACTTCGATCACGTCGCGCTCGCTGTCGAGGACACCGACGCCATGGTCGAGCATGTCGTCGAGGAGACGGCGGGCTCGCTCCGCGCGGGACCGATGGACCACGACGGCGAGCTGCGCATCGCGTTCGTCGAGGACCCCGACGGCTACGGCGTCGAGCTCGTCGAGGAACGCTGACCCCGCCCCGTCACCCGTACCGCTCGGCGTGGGTCGGACAGAGCAGCGGCTCGCGCAGCTGGGCGGCCACCAGGTCCTCCTGGTGATGGGCGTTGTACAGCGCACACGACTCGTCGTCGCAGAACGCCTCGCCCGTCGCGAGGTAGTGCACCGCCGCGAGCACCGATCCGCGGAGCGCCTCGGTGGTCCGCGGGTCCTCGGCGACGAGGAACTCGCCCTCGACCTGCTCCTCGAGCACCTCCCGCGGCGGTGCGTCGCCGGAGAGCATCGCGTGGCGCTGCTTTGCCTTGTAGTAGGCCTCCGGCTTCGCGGGGGCCTCGTAGAGGCCGGGCACGGAGACGAGCGCGGGCTGGCCGAGCACGCAGACCCGCTTGTGCCACCGGCCGTCGTGCTCGCCCCACGACCCGAGCACGCGGTCGGTGAGCACGACGTGGGCGTGGTCGAGTCCGCGCTCGTCGGCCGGGAGGCGCTCGCGGAGCGCGTCCTGCACCGCGAGGCCGTCGTAGAGCACGCCCCCGCCCCGCTCCGGGTCGGCGAGCGCGCGCTGTTCGTAACGCACGATGCCGAGCATCTCGTTGCCGGTCTCGCGGTCGTGGGGCGAGAGCACGCGGGCGCGGGCGAACTCGCGGGCGAGGGACCCGGCGCCGTCCGCGTCGGCGGCGTCAGCGTCTGCGGCGCCGCGCTCGGCGGCCCCGTCCAGGAACCGGTCGCGCACGTCCACCGTGGCGTCGACGCGGTCCCGGAGCCAGTCGGCGAGGGCGTCGGCGTCGGCGGCGGTCGTCGGCGCGCGGTAGAGCGAGACGCGCTCGGGGCCGGTCATCGCTCCGGGGTTCCCGCCGCGTCCGAAAAGCCGTTTCGCCTGCCGGTCGGACCGTTTCTCGCTGACCCGGCACCAGCCGACCGGTGCTCAGAACGGCAGCTCCGGTGGCTCCTCGTCCTCGGCCGTGCGCCACGAGTGGGCGGGCTCCCATCCGAGGTCCCGCGTCGCCTTCTCCGTCGTGAACGCCGACTCGTCACCCGACAGGTCACACTCCTCGGGCAGCTCGCCCGCGACCTGCTCGATGACCTCGGCGGTCGGTCGGTCCAGGTAGTTCTCGTCGGCGACGGCGCCGTACGCCTCGTGACCCGACTCCCGCTCCTCGACCGCCAGCCGCAACATCGAGGCCACGTCCCGCGCGTCGACGTACGACCAGTAGTCGAAGTTGAGTTCGTCGGCGTCGGCCGGATCGAACGCCTCGCGCGCCTCGCGAGTGTAGTACTCGCCGGGCACCTGCGTCCAGGAGGGCCGCACCGAGGAGACGGCGACGCCGTAGTCCCGCGCGACCATCCGCGCCACCGCCTCGCCGGCCTCCTTCGACGTGCCGTAGGGGTCCTCCGGGCGGAGCGGGTGGGCCTCGTCGACCGGGAGGTACTCCGGCAGCCAGGTCTCGTCGGCGAACACCATCCCGTAGATGCACTCCGAGGAGGTCCAGGCCACGTCGGCGCCCGCCTCGCCCGCCGCGACGAGGACGTTGTACGCGCACTCGACGTTGTTCAGGAACGTCTCGGTCCCGGAGGTCACGCCCATCGCCGGGATGGCGGCGAGGTGGGCGACGACGTCGGGCTCGGCCCCGGTGACGAGCTCCCACGTCTGGCCCTGGTCGGTGAGGTCGGCCTGGTAGAAGTGGACGCCGTCGCGGCCGCCGTCGGGGCGCTCGCGGTCGAGGGCGACGACGTCGTACCCCGCGTCCGCGAACTCCTCGACGGTCCAGCGTCCGATGCGGCCCAGCGCGCCCGTGACGACGGCGGTCGGCATGCTCGGGCGGTGGCGGTGGGCGATGAAATAGGTGGCTACTCGGGGGCGCGGAACCGGCTACGCCCGGGGGTTAATCATCCGCAGGCGTCGCCCGCGTCGTCATCTCGACGTCCTCGGCGTCGACGCCCAGCTCGTCGATGGCGGTCTGCGCCGCGCGCTTGCCCGAGAGGAGCATCGCACCGAAGGTCGGGCCCATGCGCGGGAGACCGTAGGTCGTCGCGGTGGCCATCCCGGTGACGATGAGGCCCTCGTGGGCGAGGCCGGTGTGCTCGACGACCGCGTCCTCGCTCTCGCCGACCCACATGGAGTCGTGGC
>JBDGTC010000030.1:0-8876 GCA_042217215.1 Halobacteriaceae archaeon | reverse complement strand
TGCGCACCGCTCGCCCCGGGCCGAGGCGGGGCGGAGCAGAACGACGGTGCGCGACCGTCGCCGGTGAGCCACGCGCCGGCGGCACGCCCCTCTCGAACGAGCGACCACCGCCGGGAGCTGCGGAGTTGACTCAGCGAGTGCGCTCGACGACGCCGACCCACCAGACCCGCTCGTCCCCCTCGTAGTACGACCGGTAGGGACCGTCGGTCCGCACGCGCGTGTGCCACGTGACGGTCCAGGACGGCTCACTCGCGTACAGTTCCCGCTCCTCGCTCACCACGACCCGGACCCGCCCGTACTCGCGCACCGCCCTCGGCAGCGACGAGACGACGGGCGGCCGGTCCGGCCCGGCGTAGAGCGCGCGCACCTCGTCGCCCCAGTACTCGACGTACACGGCGTCGGCGGGTGGCAGTGGCCGCGTCCCACCGTTCTCTGTCACCGGGAGCGTGGCGTCGCCCGACGCCGCGGTCAGTTCGTCGAGCGGTTCGTGGCCCTGCGTGGTGACGAGCGTCGCGGCCCCCGCTCCACCGACCGCGAGGAGAGCTGCCAGCACCACGGCGGCGATCGGGCGGGGCCGCATGCCGACGAGGCCGCTGCCGGCCGGAACGAGGATGGCCGGGAGCAGCGGAACGCAGAAGCGGTAGTAGTACACCGGTCGGACGAGGTGCGAGGCGACCGCGACGAGCGCGAGCGTGCCCGCGAACAGGCCACCGAAGAACAGCGCGGGCGTGACGTCCTGGACCTCCAGGCGCACCGGGGGCCGCTGCAGCGCGTGGCTCCCGGTCCCCGTCCACCGGACCCGGACCACCGCGAGAGCACAGAGGGCCGCGAGCACGGCGGTGGGGTAGGGCCGGCCGAGCCACGCGAACAGGTGGAGGTAGCCGGCGTCGGCCCGGGCGATCCAGCCGACGTACGCGTGCTCCAGGTCGGCTACTCCGAGTGCGACGGACGCCAGGCGCCAGAGCCACGGGAGCGCGAGCACGCCCGCGACGGTCCCGAGGCCGAACACCCGTCCCGGGTCGCGCCGGGGACGCTCCACGCGGCCCGCCGCCGCCAGTGCGGCGACCGCGACGACCTGCCCGGCGAGGAGGAAGATCCCGTAGAGGTGGGTGTACAGCATCGCGGCGCCGGCGAGCACCCAGGCGGCGGCCGTCCACCGCGACCGGGGACCGTAGAGGAGCCGCCAGAGCGCGAGCCAGGAGGCCGCGGTGAGCGCGGCGAGCAGCGCGTACATGCGCGCCTCGGCCGCGTAGATCAGGAGCGGTACGGAGAGCGCGCCGAGGGCGACCGCGACGGCGCCGGTCGGCCGGTCGTACGTGCGCGCACCGAGGCGGTAGGTCAGCGGGAGCGTCGCGAGCCCGGCGGCGATGGAGGGGAGGCGCAGTCCGAGCGGGGAGACGCCAGCGAGGTCGACCCACACGTTCGCCAGGGCGTAGTACAGCGGCGGGTGGACGTCCTGTGCGATGGCGCCGAACAGCGCCGCGGTCGGGGTCCTGGCGTACCGGACGGTCCAGAGCTCGTCACCCCAGTACCCCTCGCTGCGGGCCTCGAGCGCTGCCAGCACGCCGGCCACCGGGAGGGCGAGGAGGACGGCGGCGAGGGGAGTCCGGACGCGGTCGGGGACCATCTTCGAGAACGTGCCCGGTCCAGACTGATATGTCTTCGTCACGCTACAGCGGCCGCTGAACGGACCGCGCACCGGGGCCACGCTCTTGTGTCGCCAGTCCATACCACACGCTCGCCATGAGCAGCGAGTCCACGAGCGACGCACGGGTCTCCCACGAGGGCCTGGTGCGGTCGTGTCGCGCGACGCTCGGCGACGAGTTGCGCAGCGTGGTCCACTTCACCAGCGACGGGTACGAGCAGGTGTACCTGCGGGAGGACCTCGACGCGGGTGCCGACCTCGCGACGTTCGTGGAGAACGAGCGCGTCGGGTTCGGCCGGCAGCGCACCGACCTCGAGTCGGAGCTCGGCGACTACGGGTACACCATCCACGGCTTCGCCAACGGCTACCTCGTCCGGGTCATCGAGGGCGACCACGGCGTCTTCGTCACCACCGACCCCCTCTCGATGACCCGGTTCCGGGAGGTCGTCGACGCGGTGCGGACCGTCCTCGACGGCGCCTGACGGACCGAGTCCGTCCGCCACTCACCGCCCGGTCACGCGGCCGTCGGGACCGTCCGCGGCGTCGTTCGCCTCTCGCTCTGTGACACGTTCGCGGAGGACGGCCGACACCTCGATGTCCCACCCGACGTCGCCGGCGACGACCGGCCACCCGCCACGGATCTCCACCCCGTTCTCCTCGGCCGCAGCCAGGAGGGCGGCGAGGGCCTCCTGGAACTCGGCCTCGGACCGTACCGCCGCGACCTCACGCTCACCCTCGGCCATACCTCGACCATTCACTCGCAGTATCAAAAACCGTGCCTGCGACGTGTCAGACCTCCCGCGCCGTGGACTCGAACAGCCCGGCGAACACGCGCTCTTCGGCCCGTCGCCGGTGGTGGTGGAACGTCTGTCTGGTGATGTCCAGACTCGCCGCCACCTCCGCACCGGTGCTCTCGCGCGGGTGGCCGTAGTAGCCCGCGTAGTAGGCCGCCTCGACGACGGACGCCTGGCGCTCTGTCAGCCGGTCCGCGACCACCTCGCGGAACAGCCACGGCGTGTAGACCAGTCGCTCGTCGACGAGCGAGACCGCATCGAGGACCTCCTCGAGGTCGGCGGAGACTGCCGCGGGGTCGACCGAGGCGGGGACCGTCCCGACGAGGCGGAACCGGCCATCGACGAGTGCCGCGCTCTGGAGCTCGCCGTCGAACGCCCGGAACGTCGACGCCACCGTCTCCTCGGTCAGCACGACCTCCACGCGGGTCTCGGCACCGTCGGTCGAGAGCAGGCGGACGTCGTCCATCTGGGGCAGCGCGCGGAAGATCCAGACGAGGTCATCCGACGGGATGCCGAGTGCGGTGATGTAGAGCAGCTCCGTCCCGTCCGAGCGCTCCACGACGGTGTCGATGTCGACGTGACCCTCCGCGAGCCCCTGGTCGGTGTAGTACCGCTCGAGAGACGGCGAGCGGTAGGTCAGCTCCAGCGCGCGCTCGCCGGTGAGCGTCGGCCCGGGTGCGTCGAACCACCACACCCGGTCTGCGTCGGTCACCGACTTCGTGGCGAGGCGGTCGCGTTCGACGAGCGAGGCGAGTCGCTCCCGCACCGTCCGGGTGGAGATGTCCGTCGCGTCGGCGACCGCCTCGGCCGTCAGGGGGTCGCCGGGGACGCGCTCGAAGTGCTCGAGGATGGCACGATCGGCGGCGCGTCCGTCAGTGGTTGCCATGTTTGGTACCGCGTCCCAAGGGCCAAAGGGTTTCCCCCGGAAGCCGTCGGGCGCGGGGCCAGGACACTCACCGGACCGGTGACGTGTGGGGGGCAATTATCCCGCTCCCCGCCGAAGCCCCACCCGTGACCGAGGACACCCCACCCGCCGAGTTCGAGGGCGAACAGTCACTGCCGACGGCGTCCCCGACGCTGATCGAGGGACTGCCGGGGCTCGGGCTCGTCGCGTCCATCGCCGTCGACCAGATCACCGACCAGCTCGGGCTCGCCCGCCACGGCACCATCCGCTCCGACGCGTTCCCGCCGGTCGCGTCCTTCGACGACGGGCGCGTCCGCGACGCGGTCCGGGTGTACGCGGGCGCCGACCCGGACGTCATGACCCTCCAGAGCGACGTCCCCATCCCGCCCGACGCCGTCGACGCGCTCGGCGAGTGCGTGCTGCACGACCTCGCCCCGGAGTTCGAGCGCGCCATCTTCCTCGCGGGCGCGCCCGCCGAGAGCGAGGAGCAGATCGGCGACGTGGTCGGCGTGGCCGGCAACGACGACCTCGAGGCCGCTCTCCGCGGCGCCGACGTCGAGATCGCCGAGGGGCCGGGCGTCATCGGCGGCGTCACGGGCGCGCTCCTCGCGGAGTGCTACCACGCGGACGTCCCGGCCGCGGTGCTGGTGGTCCGCTCGAACCCCTACATCCCCGACCCCGGCGCGGCGCGGGCCGTCATCGAGGACGCCCTCGAGCCGCTCGTGGAGTTCGACATCGACACCACCGAGCTCAAAGAGCAGGCCGAGGAGATCCAGCGCCAGAAATCCCAGATCGCCGAGCAGCTCCAGCAGTACCAGCAACAGCAGGAGCCCGACCGGCGGACGCCGATGTTCCAGTAGCGACGCGGCGTGCCGGACCGCAGGGCCGGTTGACGCCGAGTACCCGCGGCCCAGGGCCGGGACGTCAGCCGCTCGACGGTGTCGTCCCGACGAGCTTGTACGCCGCGTACAGGCCCCAGACCAGGAAGCCCGCGAGGATGATGGCCGCCCGGAGCCCGGGGTCGATCAGCGCATCGTGGGCGATCTGTCCCTCGCTCGTCACCGGGTGTTTCGCTCCGAGCAGCATCTCGAGGAGGCCGATGACGAACACGCCGAGGACGACGAGTCCGCCTCCGACGTACATCGCGACCCTGTCCGCGGTCGTGGTCGAGGTCGTGTGCTGGCTCACGGTGATTCACCCCAGGAGGTACCGCAGCCGCGGGTGGTCACGGACCAGGCCGGTCTCGCGGAGGTGCCGGTCGACGCTCAGCACCCGGCCGGAGCCGAGCGCGATGACGGTGCCGAAGATCATGATGCCGAGCAGCGGCCCCGTGACGACCCCGTGGGCCCAGTCGCCGGTCTGCCCGTTGATGAAGTAGAAGAACACCATCAGGACGGCGCCGAAGAAGGCGGCGGTCCTGGTGAGCGCCCCGAGGATGAGCCCGAGGCCGATCAGCGTCTGGCCGATGGGGACGGCCCAGTTCGTGAAGGTCAGCAGGACGCCGTCGCTGAACAGCGTCACGAAGGGGCCCAGCACGGTCCCGGCCGCCCTTCCACCCACGAACCAGCTCGCGTCGAAGGGCCACGCCCAGAGCTTGTCCAGCCCGGCGTGCAGGAGCCACCAGCCGGTGGTGAGCCGCAGCAGTACGAGCCAGTAGGACAGCCACGTCCCCGACACCTCGTAGGAGACGTGCTCGCTCAGGACCTCCGCGTCGACTGTGTCTGTCATGGTTCCTCCCGACGTGTCCAACGTCTTCGGGGCCCCACTTATATCTAACTCCGGTCCTCACGGACGGAGAGCGGAGTCCGATCCCGACTGCGCCGGCAGCTGCTCGCGCGGGTCGCGCTGGACCGGAGAATGCCCGGGGAGGGGTTCGAACCCTCGACCTCCGCATGACCCAGGTTCGAGGCTCGGCGGGCCTCGAAGCCGTGCGGGGTTCCGCGCCGAAGCTCGTAACCCTATGAGTGCGGCGCTATGACCGGCTAAGCCACCCGGGCGCACTCCCGGCTTCGACACTCGCGCCCTTGAAGGTTCCTATCCAACCGCTCCGGGGAGCCGCCCGCGTGCGGATTCGGCGGCCGAATCGGCTCACTCCCGACCCGTCACCCGCCGGATGCACGACGAGCCGAACGGCCCGAGCTCGCCCTGCTCGAGGTTCAGGAAGTGTCCCTCCGTGAGGGTCGTCCCGCACCTCCGACAGTCGAACTCGCCCTCCTTCACCACCACGTCGGCGGCGAAGCTGACGTGGAGCCCCCGACGCGGCGTGACCGTGTCCCCCTCGCGCTCGACGGCGCCCGCCGCCGCGGCCGTCTCGAGGATGCGCCGGGTCAGGTCGGGGTCGGTCGTCACCGTCTCGACCCGGTCGACGGCCTCCTTCACCGAGAGCTCGGCCGCCTCGCAGCGCGCCAGCAGCTCCACGCCGAGGCGGACCCGCTCGGGCAGCGACGGGTCGAGGTCCAGTGACTCCCGGGCGGCCGTACCGGCCCCGCCGGCCCCGCCGGCGCGCTCGTGGTCGCCGTGTCCGGCGTCGTCACTCCGGCGCCCGCCGTCTCCGTCGGCGTCGTCGACCCACGCCGAGAGCGGCCGTTCGACGGGGCCGGGCGCCTCCGCGCCCTCCTCACCGGCCGCCGCATCGTCGGCGGCGCCGGACTCGTCGCCACCCGTCACGCGACTCGCTCGGGGCGCCGGCCGCTTAACGGTGTCCCGCCAGGTCACGTGTCCCGCCCGGGACGGGCCGGGACACCTATGGCCCCCGGTCGACAACCACGCCCAGATGCCTCCGCTCACCGGCGGCCGTGGGCCGCGTGGCGACGGCCAGCGGGGCGCCGACCGGCGCGGCGACGGCCCGCTCGCGGGCGTGCCGACAGCCAGACTCGGTCTCGGTCTCGCGCTCGCCGCGGTCGCGGTCGGCGGCCTCCTCGCCTCGCCCGCGGCGCTCGCCGGCGTGCGCGACCTGGTCCACAGCCCGTGGTTCCCGGTCGCCCTCCTCGCGCTGTACGCCGTCCGGCCGCTCCTCGCGTGGCCCATCACGCTCTGCACCGCGCTGGTGGGCTACCGCTACGGCCTCGTCCTCGGCCTCCCCATCGCGCTCGCGGGGGCGGTCGGCACGAGCCTCCTGCCGTACGCCGTCGGGCGCCGCTACGGCCGCCTGCCCCCGAACGGCGTGCTCGGGCGGCTCTCCGCCGGGAGCAGCGCGTTCTTCCGGGCGGTCGGGGACGTCCGCGGCCTGGTCGGCGCGCGACTCGTGCCGACGCCCCCGGAGGCGGTCTCCGCCGCCGCGGGCGCCGGGGGTGTCAGCCTCTGGGCGTTCGCCGTCGGCACCGCGGTCGGCGAGCTGCCGTGGACCGTCGCGGCGCTCCTGCTCGGCGCCTCCCTCGACCGGCTCGCGCTCGACGCGCTCCACCTCGACCCGTCGGTCGTCGCCGCCGTGAGCCTCGTCGGGCTCCTCCTGCTCGCGGGGCCGCTCTACCGGTGGGTGTCGGGGCGGGTGACGCGGTCCTGACCGCCCCCGCGCCGTCGTCCACGCCGGCGGACGACGGGCGCGTCGTCGTTCATCTCGGCGAAGATTCATACGGCAGCCGAGAGTAGTCCGGTCATGGCAGCATCCGAGCCGGCGTGGGTCTCGATCCTCGCGGTCCTGCGGGACAGCGGCGGGCAGATCACGGTGACCCTCCCGGAGCCCGCGGAGCCGGGGGAGCTCGACGTCGAACCCGAGGACCGGTTGGTGGAGCGCCTGGTCGCTGACGGCTCGTTCGGCGACGTCGACCCCGACCACGTCGCCGACATGCAGACGATGCTGGAGAACGGCGGGCTCGTGGAGACCGCGACGCAGAACCGCCCGGACGGGCTGACGGTCGAGAGCGCGTCGCTGCGCATCACCGCCGAGGGGTTCCAGGTGCTCCACGACCGCGAGATGCGCTCGAGCCAGCACCAGATCAACCGCTCCATCGTGGTGTTCACCGTGACGCTGGTGCTGGTCGGGATCGCGGGCCACGTGCCGGGCGAGACGCTGCAGGTCGCCCTGGACGCGACCATCCTCCTCTTCCTGCTGGGGTACGTCTGGGTCGTCAGGCCAGCCGAGTTCTGGTGAGCGTGGGGTCGGCGCTCCCTACCAGAACGTGTCCGCGCAGTCCATCACGACGCCGTGGGTCGGGCAGACGTACTTGCAGTGACGGCGGTGGAGTGACCGCCCGCAGCGCGGGCAGTCGGGCGCGCGGTCGGCGCCCGAGCCAGCGGCGGTCGGGTCGGCGCCGGTAGGACGGTCGTCGGACGGTGCGTCCTCGCTCACGGTGCGCTCAGCGCCCCGTCAGCACTCCGACCAGCCACACGACTCGCAGGTCTTGCAGCCCTCCGAGAAGTGCAGCGCCATCGAGCCACACTCGGGGCACTCGGGGCTCTCGCCCGCATCGATGAGCGACTGGGTGGCGTCGTCGTCGCCGAGCGAGGCCGCGTCGACCGCCTCGTCGGCGGCCTCGGCGTCGGCCGTCGTGGCGGCGGTCGCGACGCCGCCGTCGGGCTCGGGGGGCTCCGCGGTCCGGGCCTCGTCGCTCGCGGCCGGGGTCCCGGCGTCTGCGTCCTCGGACGCCGTCTCGTCGAGGGTGACCTGCCGGGGCACGGGGCGCTCGATCTCGTCGTCGAGGTAGCGCCGCATCGCGGTCCCGATGGCGTCCGGGATGGAGTTGATCTGCTCGCCCGCGTCCCACGCCACCTTCGGCGAGCGGGTGCCCCGCAGCTCGTCGACGATCTCGTCGGGGTCGACGCCCGCCTGGAGCGCCGCGCTCACGACCTTCCCGAGCGCCTCGGTGAAGGAGTTCGTGAAGCCACCGGAGTGGCCGATGTTGGCGAACACCTCGAAGGGCTGCCCGGTCTGGGGGTCCTCGTTGATGGTGACGTAGAGCTTGCCGTAGCCCGTCTGGATGCGCTGGCTCGTGCCCCGGAGCGCGGGCGGGCGCTCGCGGCGGGTGACGGTGGTGCCGTCGGCGGCCGCGAGCAGCTCCTCCAGTTCGGCCTCGACGGCGGACTGGACCTCCTCGTGCTCGAGGAAGGCCTCGATGCCGCCGAAGACCTCCTCGATCTGGTCGGTGAGGAGCTCGGCGGCCTCGGCCTCGCCCAGCTCGGCGAACTCCGCGTTCTGGGCCCGCGTGGTGAGCACCTGCTTCGAGCGCGTGCCGTCGCGGTAGTAGGTCACGCCCTTCCCGCCGTTGCGGTAGACGTACTCGAAGACCGCCTTCGCGTCGTCGATGGTCGACTCGTTGGGCGCGTTGACGGTCTTCGAGATGGCGGAGTCGACGCCCTCCTGGAGCGCGCACTGGATCCGGGCGTGCTCCTTCGCGGAGAGGTCGCCGGTCACGACGAACAGCTCGCCGATGGCGTCCGGCACGGTCTCGAGGCCCTCGACGCCGTCGAAGGCGTTGTCGGCCATCTGCTCCTGGGCCTCTGCCTTCACCGCGTCGACGTCGATGTCGTTGTCCTCCAAGGTGCGGAGGAAGTAGTCGTCGAACTCGACGAGCATCTCGTCGCCCTGGACGTCGTC